>CAYWUD010000022.1:0-458 GCA_964461355.1 uncultured Pseudomonadales bacterium
CGGATCGGCTTATGGCCGGCAGTGCTGCAGTAATGAGCATAGCCAGCGGCCGGGAACCTGACGGCAGGGTTTGCAGGGGGCAAACCGGCGCCCTTGAGGCGGCGGATAATAGCGAACAGGCACTCTGCCTGCATCAGGAATCAGCGCAATTGTTTACGTTAGTGAGACAAAAGTAGGCTAGATGTGGCGAAAAGCAGGCGGGGGCGGCGATCTCAGCACGGCTGGCGAGATCGCCCAAGGGTCAGGGCTTGAGGCCGCTGATGAATTCGATAGCGGCGCTCAGTTCTTCGTCGCTGCAGTCGGAGCAGTTGCCTTTCGGCGGCATCACATTCAGGCCGTTGATGGCGCTTTGCAGCAGGGCGTCGAAGCTGCCGTGGCCATCCAGACGGGCCTGCCAGGCAGCACTGTCGCCCTGTTTGGGCGCACCGGCCAGACCGCTGGCATGGCACAGCTGACAG
>CAYWUD010000022.1:468-10569 GCA_964461355.1 uncultured Pseudomonadales bacterium
CTGGCCATAGATCGCTTCGCCGCTGCGCGGGCCTGCGTCTGCGCTGGCAATCGGGCTGGCGCCGGCCTGTGCGGCACATTCCTGTCCTTCGATGCAGACCTGGCCGACCGGCGCGATGCGTTCGGCGATCTGGGATTCGGTGCTGGCCTGAGCGGCCCCGGCAATCAGCAGGGCGGCAGGCAGGGCGAGCAGCAATTTTTGCAACTGTTCCACGGTGGATCCTCGTAATAAGCGACCGTTCGGACGGTTCTGGCTTTGAATGGCTTCTGGTAACCGCGATTATAAACAAAAAAAGGGCGCTGAGGGCGCGCTATGGGCCGATCCCGGGCGGTGAAAAAATTGCACACCGGTCATGGACTTGCTTCGAGGCACTGGGTAATATTGGCCCCGCTTCAAATTTGCGCCATGCACCCTTAGCTCAGCTGGATAGAGCGCTGCCCTCCGGAGGCAGAGGTCACAGGTTCGAATCCTGTAGGGTGCGCCATTCTCCCCGTCCCGGCGCTGTTTATTCTCCTCTATTCTGTATCTGTTACCGCTGCGATCATGCGTCGTATAGCCGGTACTTTCTGCTGTTCGACGTATGCCCTTTAGTCGCATCCCCCGTGGGCCTGTTCAGGGTAAGCTCGGCCGCGCCTGCAGGACAGGCCCTCGGTATGGAGAAAGGCGTATGCAACGATTCGGTATCTTCCTGCTTACATTGCTGCTGATGTGCGGCGTGCGGGCCGAAGAGTCGACGACGCTCTATGTCGGGGTTAACGATGCTGATTTTCATCCCTTTTCCTGGGTGGAAAACGGACGTTTTCTGGGCGCTGATCGTGAACTGCTCGACGCCTTTGCCAAAAGCGCCGGCCTCAAGCTGGTCTATCTGCCGATTCCCCGCCTGCGGGCACTGGAGCTGCTGCACGATGGTGGCATCGACCTGATCTATCCCGATGATCTGTACTGGACGCTCGAACTCAAGCAGACGCTGGGCATGGCGATGCAGTACAGCGAGTATGCTCTGACCAACGAGACCGGCTTCTTTGTGCTGCAGCGCCGCGCCTGCACCCCGGAACTTGAACGGATCGGCACCCTGCTGGGCTGGATGGCCGATGGTTACCGCGAGCAGATCGAACGTGGCGAAGTCGAACTCAAGCGTTTTGCCACCCTTGAACAGATGCTCGATGCCGGCCTGTCCGGCGACGTGGATGCCGTGTTCAGCGAGCGTCAGTTTCTGGCCTCCTATATCGAGCGCCACCCCCTGTACGCCGAACTGCAGTTCTGCACCGCGCTGCCGGTCAGCATCGGTCATTTTCGTATCGCGACCCTGCAGCACCCGCAGGTGCTTGAGGCATTCAATCGCTTTATCAAGGCCGAGCCCGGCGTGATCGAGGCGATTCGCCAGCGTTACCGCCTGCCCTGAGACTTCGACCAGACATAAAAAAAGCCCCCGCCTGAGCGGGGGCTTTTTTGTGTGGTCTAACGGTCAAACGCCTTGACCATCGATTCGAGCTGAACCACCAGGCCCTGCAGTTCGTCGCAGGCACAGGCGGTCTGTTGTGACGAGTCGAGGTTGGTGTGGGAGAGGTCGCGGATCGAGACCACGTTTTTCTGGATCTCTTCCACCACCGAGCTCTGTTCTTCGGCGGCGCTGGCGATCTGTACACAGCGATCGGAGATCATGCGGATCGAATCCTGTACCTGGGCGAAGGCGCCGTCGGCCTGTTGCGCCGCCTGCACACTTTCGCCGGCATGATCGCGGCTGCGCTGCATCACCGATACGGTCTTGTGCACGGCCTGCTGCACCTGATCGATGGTCTTGCAGATCTCCTCGGTCGAACTCTGGGTACGGTTGGCCAGTGTGCGCACCTCGTCGGAAACCACGGCAAAGCCGCGGCCCTGCTCACCGGCACGGGCGGCCTCGATGGCAGCATTGAGCGCCAGCAGGTTGGTCTGTTCGGCGATATCGTTGATCACCGTGACCACATTGCCGATCTGGTCGGTATGGCTCTGCAGCTGACGGGTGATTTCGGCGGCATCGATCACCTCGTCGGAGAGGCGGGTGATCAGATCGACCGTACGTTTGAGCCCTTCGCGCCCTTCGTTCGCCTGGCGTTCGACATCCTGACTCGACTGCGAGGTATCGGAGGTATTGCGCGCGATCTCCTGGGTCGCGCTGGCCATCTCGGTCACCGCAGTGGCCACCAGATCGCTCTCCTTGTCCTGTTCGGCAATATCGTGGGTGGTGTGCTTGACCGCATCATCGGTGATGCCGACGGCGTGGCGAATGGTACGGGCGATATCGTCGAGACGGCCGAGTACGGTGCGGTTGCGGGCAAAGTTCATGCGCTGGGCCAGCTCGATCTGGCCGAACTCGTCCATCGCGCCGCAGAACACTTTCTGAATCAGCGGGTTGGTGGAGACTTTCAGCGACTCCTGATACAGCGCCTGCAGCCGTGTCAGGCACTTCAGCAGCATCCCGCCGATCAGCAGCTGGCCACCGAGGGCAATCGCCAGTGTCGCCGGTGCAGCACCGCTCAGCCACAGACCGGCGGCGCTGGCGGCAATGACCAGCGCACCGCCGGCCTTGAGGAGCGGCGCGACCGGGCGGCGCCTGAGCAGGCGTTCCGGATTGGCGCTGCTCAGCTGCGGGTAGAGCTTTTCTGCGTACTCGACCTGGGAACGCAGCGGACGCACGCGTACCGACTGGTAGCCGACTTTCTGTCCGGCCTCGTAGATCGGTGTGACATAGGCGTCGACCCAGTAGTAGCCGCCGTCCTTGCGGCGATTCTTGACGATGCCCCGCCAGGGCTGATCGTTCTTCAGGCTTTCCCACAGGTTGGCGAAGGCCGCCTTGGGCATGTCGCGGTGGCGCACCATGTTGTGGGGCTGGCCGATCAGCTCTTCACGGCTGAAACCGGCCACGGCGCAGAATACGTCGTTGGCGTAGGTGATGGTGCCGTACAGGTCGGTGGTTGAGATCAGCTGCTGGCCTTCGGGGACCAGCACTTCGCCATTCGGGCTTACCGGGATATCCATATCAGTCGTCTCCTTGGGAGCAATCTCGTAATACGCAGCCTTGCGTTTCTGGGCAGCCATGTGGGTTGTTATTTGTGTTTTTTATGCCGTCCGTAGAGAAGTCTGGCACAGCTGTTTGCGGGCTTTAGATTAGATGGGTATGTAAAAAGCAACTTTTTATCACCATAACGCTGAGTCAGTTTTCCTGTTCTGCCGTCTCGGCGATGCCGTCGAGTTGATAGCGCTCCAGCAGGGCGGGCCATTCTTCACTGTGTTGCAGCTTGGGCAGCAGGCTTTCGAGAAACTGGTGCACCGCCGTCAGCTGGGGTGTGACCATCAGGTGGCGCTCGAATATCTGCAGCGGCTCGGGTGAAAAATACACCTCTTCCTCGACCCCCAGTCGCTGAATCAGCGCCCGAGCCATGCTGCGCGGCTGACTGGTCACGTCGACACGACCGGCCAGCAGCAGACGGTAGACCTGGGATTCATCGTTGACGTCATAACGGAACAGCTTGCCGGCAATGAAGTGCTCTTCCAGCGGTTTGTAGTGATGACCGCGAATGGAGCCGAAGATCAGCCCCTGCAGGGAGTCGGGGCCCTGATAGTCGACCGGGAAAAAACGGCTGGAGATGACTTCGTTGCGATCTTCGAGAAATGGGGCGGTCCAGAGATAGCGTCTGGGGAGATCCGGGTCGATCCAGGCCGGATTGACAAACAGCACGACCCCCTGGTGCCCCTTGATCAGCTCCTGATTCAGGCGTACCCGCGGAATCACGACCAGATTGAAATGAAACCGGCCGCTGCCGTGACGGTTGAGCAGGTCGACGAAGTCATAGCCAAAGCCCCGGGCGTCGGGCTGGATAAAGGGTGGGTTTTCGTAATAGATCCAGGTGGTGATGTTCTGCTCGAGGGGGGCGGCCTGAAGCCACACGTTCCAGCACAACAGGATCCCCGGCAGCCAGTGGCGGATCGTCATACGTAGTACCTGGACACAAGGACTGATCTCTTGAGCCTAGTTCCGTTTGTGTCGATGTTGCGGTGTCGGCGATAGCAATCGGATCTGAACGGATACGGACTTAGCAAGCATCGTACTAATGTGTGCGGTGCCGGTCGGCTATGTTCAGGGGAGGCAGTGCAGGAGCGTGCGATTATGGCGATCGATCCTACCGGCTCCATCACCCAGAGCCTGAACCGCGCCACACTGGGGGCGCAGCGGGTGCAGGAGCCGCTGAGCACGGGCAAGCGGATCAACAGTGCAGCCGACGATGCCGCAGGGCTGGCGATTGCCGGGCGTTTTCAGCGCCAGGTCGATGGCTATGCGGTGGCCCTGCGCAACAGTGGTGACGGCATCAGTCTGCTGCAGACCGAAGAGGGTGCGCTGTCCGGTATTGACGGTCAGTTGCAGCGGATTCGTGAACTGAGCCTGCAGGCCGCCAACGGCAGCCTGGGCGATGCCGATCGCCGTCTGCTGCAGGCCGAGGCGGCCAGTCTGGCGCAGGGGATCGAGCAGACGCTGGAGCAGACCCGGTTCAACGGCAAGCCGCTGTTTACCGAAGCCGGCAGCGATCAGTTTCAGATCGGCCCGGATGTCGGGGATACGCTGACTGTGGGCCGTTCCAATCTTCTTGAAGTGTTTTCGAATCTCAGTCAGCTCGATATCGGCACCGCCGGCGGCGCTCTGGATGCGCTGGCCAGTGTCGATGATCTGCTTGCCCGGGTTGGCGAACGGCGTTCGGAGCTCGGCGCACTGGAGAACCGCTTTGCCGGAACCATCGATACCTTGGAAGGCGCGCGCATCAATGCCGAGTCGGCCCGCAGCCGGATCGAGGACGCCGATTTTGCCCGCCTGAGCGCCGAGCGCGCACGCCAGCGTGTGCTTGAACAGGCGGGTCTGGCCATGCTCGGGCAGGCCAATCAGAACCGTGGGGCGGTGTTGCAGCTGCTGGGTTAGCGTCACGCCCTGTCTTACGGCATCGGCTGCGCGTCAGCCGATGTCTTTTTTTGTCCTCCTATACTGAAGGGAACACGCCATCCGTGTCCCGGAACGTCAGGGTTCCGGGCCCAATCAAGCGGTAGCCCTCAGGGCAAGGAGCAGGCAGATGCTGAAGAAGATTGCGATCGTAGGCGCCGGTATGGTCGGGGAGTCCGCAGCGCTGGTGATGGCCCGCGACGAGTTGAGCAAGGAGCTGGCGTTGGTCGATGTGGCCGGTTCGATGGCCGAGGGCAAGGCGCTCGATATCAGCCAGGCTACCACGGCGCTGGGAGCCGACACCCGGGTATACGGCGGCAGTGATCCGGCACTGCTGGCCGGCTCCGATGTGGTGGTGATTACCGCCGGGGTGCCGCGTAAGCCGGGTCAGTCGCGGCAGGACATCCTCGGCATCAACCTGCCCATTATCGAAGGGATCATGCGTGACATCGTCCGCGAAGCGCCCGAAGCGATTGTGCTGGTGGTGTCGAACCCGGTGGATGTGCTGACCTACCGGGCCTGGCAGGTCAGTGGCTGGTCGCGCCAGCGGGTCTTCGGTCAGGCCGGGGTGCTCGATACGGCGCGGATGAAGAGCTTTATTGCCGATGAGACCGGGTTTTCCGCCAAGGATATTGCCGCCATTGTGCTCGGTGGTCATGGCGACAGCATGGTGCCGCTGATGCGTCATTGCGTGGTCAACGGCATTTCGCTCTCCTACTTCATGAGCAAGGAGAAAATGGACGCTATTGCCGAACGCACCCGCAAGGGCGGCGGCGAGATTCTGGAGCTGAAGAAAAATACCAGTGCCTACGATGCGCCCGGTGTCGCCATCTGCCGCATGGTCGATGCGATCTGCTACGACCGTCACCGCATCCTGCCGACGGTAGCGATTTTGGAAGGAGAGTACGGCACCCGGGATATCGCCATGGGCGTTCCCTGCATCATGGGCCGCGAGGGGATCCGCAGTCTGGTCGAACTGGAACTGACCCCCGAGGAGCAGGCCGATTTCGATCGCAGTGCGGCGCAGGTTGCCCTCGATATCGGCGAGATGCACACATTACTCAAATCCTGAGTTCACCTGTGAACTGACAACAGGGCGCCTTGGCGCCCTGTTGTTGTCTGTCCTTACCGCTCCTACTCGGGCTGCTCGAGTTCGAGGCGGGCGCGCTCGACCAGTTCCGGCGGCAGTTCCTGTTTCACCGCCACGCCGAGCTGGCGGAATTCGTCGGCCTGCTTGATCAGGTTGCCGCGCCCGCTGTAGAGCTGACCGAGCGCCTTCTGATAGCTCTGCTGGGCGGTATCGAGCTGGCGCCCGAGCTGCTCCATGCTGCCAACCAGACCCCGCAGTTTGGCGTACAGCTTGCTCGCCCGATCGGCCAGTTCGGCGCTGTGGCGGTTCTGATCCTCGAAGCGCCACAGCTGGCGCACGATATTCAGGCTGGTCAGCAGGGTGGTGGGTGTGGCGACCAGAACATTCTGTGCCAGTGCCTGTTGGAACAGGCTTTCATCGGCCTGAACGGCGGCGACAAAGGCGGACTCGATCGGCACGAACATGAACACCAGTTCCGGGCTGTTGAGACCGGGCAGCTCGAAGTAATCACGCTCGGCCAGCTCGCGAATGCGCTCGGAAAAGGCGGCGATATGCGCTTTCAGCGCGCTCTGGCGTTCCAGTTCGTTATCGCTGTTGATATAGCGGGTGTAGGCGTTCAGCGAAACCTTGGCGTCGATGATCAGGTGCTTGTGTTCCGGCAGGTAGACGATCGCATCGGGGCGCTGCCGGGCGCCTTCGCGGTTGTTGATACTGACCTCGCGCTGGTAGTCGCGGCCGTTGATCAGGCCGGCGCGATCGAGGACGTTTTCCAGAATCAGCTCGCCCCAGTTGCCCTGCATCTTTTTCTGCCCCTTCAGCGCGGTCGCCAGCTCATGCGCTTCGGCGGTGATCTGCTGGTTGAGGGCCTTGAGCTGGCGCAGCTCGGTGGTCAGGATCGATTGCTGCTGGGTCTCCTTGTGGTGGATATCGCGGACTTCGCGGTGGAACTGCTGCAACTGATCGCGCAGCGGATCGAGCAGATGCCCGAGCTGGGTGCGGTTGTGTTCGCCAAGCTGCTGGCCACGGGCCTCGAAAATACGGGTCGCCAGTTGTTCGAACTCGGTCTTGAGCGCCGCTTTCTGCGCATCGAACTGGGCCAGCTGGCGCTCCAGTGCATCGGCCTTTTCTGCCTGTCGGGCATCGAGCTCGCTGGTCTTTTGCGCCAGCTGATTGAATTCGGTGCTCTTGTCCGCCAGTGCCTGCTCAAGCTGCGTTGCACGTGTTTCAAGGCGTGCCAGCTGCTGTTCCTTTTCCTCGAGGCGGGTACTCAGTGCGGCATTCAGGCGCTGCAGGCGCTGTTGCTCGGTGCCGGCCTGAAGCTGCTGGCGTTCGAGTTCGGCTGCGCGCGTGCGCGCACTTTCGGCGGCCTGCTGGCTCAGCGCCAGGGCCGTTGTCTGTTCGGCCAGCAGACGTTCCTGCGCCCGTGTCTGCAGCTGCAGCTGCTCCTGTAGCGCCGTCAGTCGGCTGCGGTCGCGCAGTGATACCAGTGCTCCACCGCTGATCAGAGCGATCAGCGCGGTCAGGGTCAGATGCAGCAGGGGATCGGTCAGCATGGGGCTCCACCAGAATCGATGAGGGTGCAAAGAGACAAGCCTAACACGCCTATACTCAGCTTTAGTGCGCCTTGTGTCGGGAGCGAGGATGGTCTGGAAACTGCTGTTGCTGCTCGGATTCTGCGGCCTTGTCTGGGCCGAGCCCGAGTCCGAACATATCGCCCCGGAAGGGCCCAGTCAGCAGGCGCTGCGGCCTGCCCTCAGCGTCCAAACGCAGGTGCTGGTCAGTGCGCATCCGCTGGCCAGTCAGGCCGGCTATGCGATGTTGCGCCGGGGCGGCAGTGCCGTCGATGCGCTGGTGGCCACCCAGCTGGTGCTGACGCTGGTGGAGCCGCAGTCCTCGGGGCTCGGCGGTGGCGCGTTCGCGCTGTATTGGGATGCCGGCAGCAGGCGCCTGCACAGCTTTGATGGCCGTGAAACCGCGCCGCAGGGGATTGATCCGGCGCTCTTTCTGGACGAGGCCGGAGCGCCGCTGCGCTTTTATGATGCGGTGGTCGGCCCGCGGTCGGTGGCGACCCCGGGTACGCTGAAGCTCCTGTATACCCTGCATCAGCGTTACGGCCGCCTGAGTTGGGCCGAACTCTTTGAACCTGCACAGGCGCTGGCTCGGGATGGCTTTCGTGTCTCGCCGCGGCTGGCGGCGGCGATTGCCGCCGATGCCGAGCATCTGGGCCGCTTTGCCGAAACGGCCGCCTATTTTCTGCCCGGCGGGCAGCCCCTGGCCGCCGGCACGCGGCTGCGTAATCCGGCTCTGGCCGATACGCTGGCGGTGCTGGCGAAAGAAGGCATTGCGCCTTTTTATCAGGGCGATCTGGCGGATCGTATGGTGGCGCGGGTGGCTGCCGCCGGTACGCCGAACAGCGCGCTGGCTCGAACCGATCTGGCCGCGTACCGGGTGATCGAACGACCACCGGTCTGTGTGCCCTACCGGAGCTATCGCCTGTGCAGCATGGGGCCGCCGAGTTCGGGCGGCATCGCGCTGGCACAGATTCTGGGCATGCTGGCTCATCATGACCTGGCCGCGCGTGGCCCCGATGACCCGCATAGCTGGCGTCTGATCGGTGATGCGTCGCGCCTGGCGTTTGCCGATCGTGCCCGCTATCTGGCCGACAGCGATTTTGTGGCGCTGCCCGCCGGGCTGCTGGATGCCGATTATCTCGAGCGGCGTGCGGCGCTGCTGCTGCGCGGCGATGCCCTGCCCGAGGTGCGGGCCGGGCTTGATGCGCCGGGGCAGGCCGATGATCAGTCGCTGGAGCTGCCCTCGACCAGTCAGATCAGCATCCGTGATCGCTGGGGCAATGTGCTGTCGGTTACCAGTACCATCGAAAACGGCTTTGGTGCGCGTCTGATGGTCGGCGGCTTCCTCCTGAACAACGAGCTGACCGATTTCTCCTTCCGTCCCGAGGTGGCGGGCCAGCCGGTGGCCAATCGCATCGAGCCGGGCAAACGGCCGCGCTCGTCGATGGCACCGACCATCGTCTTCAGAGGCGATGAGCCCTATCTGGTGCTGGGCTCTCCGGGCGGTAGCCGTATCATCGGCTATCTGGTGAAGACGCTGGTGGCCTGTCTGGACTGGGGGATGCCGCTGCAGCAGGCGATCGAACTGCCCCATGCCCTGAACCGTACCGGAACCTTCGAACTGGAGGCCGGCACCGCGGCCGAACGGCTGGCCGCACCGCTGGCGCAGATGGGGTATCAGGTAAGGCTGCAGCCGATGAACTCGGGGATTCATGCCATTGTCCTCGAACAGGGCCAGCTGATCGGGGTCGCTGACAGTCGCCGTGAAGGCCAGGCGTTGGGGGACTAAACCATGCAACGCCGCTGCTCGAATCTACTGCTGTGCCTCTGGCTGAGCCTGTCGCTGCCCGCCGCGGGCGATACGTTCGTGGTGGGCTATTACCGCCATGGCATGCCGCCGCTGTTCTTTGCCGAGGATGATCCGCGACCGGGCATCTATCGTGAGGTGCTCGAGGCTGTAGGCCAGTTGACCGGAGACCGTTTTCTGCCGCGCTACGATTCGGTGGCCCGGATCATCAACGATTTCGGGGTTGCCTGTGATATCGAACCGGGTATCCATCCCGAGTGGCGGCCCGATCAGGCGGAAATATCCCTGTATACCTACCCCTTCATGGTCTCCGGTGATGTGGTGGCGATGCGCCGTCAGCAGGCGTTTGCCATTACCCGCGCCGAGGATCTTGCCGGGCATCGGGTCGGACTGGTACGTGGCTATCTGTATCCGGGCTGGATGCCGAATGAGGGCGGTTTTATCGGCGATTTTTCCCGTGACGAGCAGGTTCTGTTCGAAAAGGTGCGGCGCCATCGCATCGATATCTTTTTCGCGCCGCCGGTGATGGTCGATTACTACGTCCGCGAGTGGGGCCTTGATCTTATCAAGGTGCAGGAGCTGTATCGTTTTCCGCTCTCGTTTCGGCTGCATCGGCGCCATCAGGCGGCGCTGCCCCGGATCGATGCGGCGCTGCGTCAGCTGGAGC
>CAYWUD010000022.1:10669-16879 GCA_964461355.1 uncultured Pseudomonadales bacterium
ACCCGCACCCGCAGCCTCTGCAGACTGAGCCCTGGCTTGCGCACAGCCTCTAGCGCGGCCCTGCTTCGACAGGGCCTTTTTTATGGCTCAAACCCGAATATGTGTACCGGTTTTGTGTTTGTGAAAAAGCACGCCCACGGCGCTCGCGCCTGGTCATTGCGTCGATAAAAAAAGGCACTGCAAATGCCTACCTGACGTGAATGTGAGCGTTGTTCTGTCCTGCGCTTTTGCTGCGTTTCGGGCGCGCCGCGATTCGGGTGCGGTTCTGAATAATGCTTCGAGTTTGCTGCGCACCGGCTGGGCTGCGTGCTGGATTACGGTGGACGCTCTCGCGGTCTGCCAACGGCGTCAAAATGTGAGCCCGGCTCCGGGTCGGAGCGCTCGTCAGGTTTTGTGATGACGCAGGAACCGTGCAATTGCCCGTATTTTGGCTGTGTTTTTGCTCGCGTTCGGCTCCAGTTGTTGCCCTGTTATAACAACCGCGCCGTCTGCTGCCGCAGGGTGTGCAGGCGACGGGATGGGTCTATACGCCGGTCGAAAAGGGGATGCACCTGTGTCCCGCGTCAGGATCCGTTCCCGACCATAAAAACGATAAATGGCGTGTTATAGATGCCAGGGAGATACATCATGCAAACCAATGTGGTCGGCAAGCCGGCCGGGCGGGTCGATGGCCTGCGCAAAGTCACGGGTTCGGCAATCTACGGCGACGATATTCAGCTGCCGGGCATGCTGCATGCCGTCTGTCGTCATGCCGATATTCCCGCCGGTGAGATTGTCGCGCTGGACCTGAGTGCGGCCGAAGCGGTTCCCGGCGTCGTCAAAATCGCCACCTACCGCGACATTCCGGGGCACCAGAAGGTCGGTATCCTGATTCGTGATTACCTGCCGATTGTCGATAACGAAGTATTTTTCCGCGGCGATGTGATCGCCGTGGTGGCGGCCGAAACCTATGAGGCGGCCTGTCAGGCGGCCGAGAAGATCCAGGTACGCTACGCGCCCAAGCCGGCGATTACCGATCCGCGCGAGGCGATGAAACCCGGTGCGCGGCTGGTGCGCGGCGAAGGCGAAAACAACCGCGTGATCCACCACCATACCGAGAAGGGTGATATCGACGCAGGCTTTGCCGAGGCGGCCCATATTGTCGAGCGTCACTATGAGGTGGGTAATCAGGAACACGCCTATATCGAGCCCGAATCGGTCACCGCCTACCCCGATCCCAGTGAGAACGCGCTGGTAATTTCAGGTTCCATCCAGAACGCGCACCGTGTGCGTGGCTTCGTTGCCGAATTCCTGGGCGAGCCGCAGGCGCGGGTGAACGTCAAACGCTCGGTGCTGGGCGGCTCCTTCGGCGGCAAGGACGATGTGATCGACCATATCGCCTGCCGGGTGGGTCTGATGGCGAAACTGACCGGGCGCCCGGTAAAAATGACCTACACCCGCGAGCAGTCTCTGCGCGAGAGCTGCAAGCGGCATCCCTACTTCATGGACTACAAGATCGGCCTCGACGAAAACGGCCACATCATCGCCATGAAGATCGATATCACCGCCGACAGCGGAGCCTACGCCGCGTCTTCCCCGTTTGTGACCTGGCGCTCCGTGGTGCAGGCCGCAGGCCCGTACCGGGTGCCGAACGTACGCGTTGATATCAGCACCGTGTACACCAACAACTGTTATACCTCGGCCTTCCGCGGCTTCGGTGCGCCGCAGGTGATCTTTGCCAACGAATCGCTGATGGATGAGCTGGCAGCGATGTTCAACCTCGATCCGCTGGAGATGCGCCGCCGCAACATGCTGCAGCAGGGCGATGTCAGCATCACCGGTCAGGTGTTCGACGGTCACCGCGTTTCGGCCGGCGAAGTGCTGGAGAAAGCTTCCACCCGTGCCGAGTTTCTCGCCAAGCGTGAGCAGTACGCCAAGCTCAACGCCCAGGGCGGGCATCTGCGTTACGGCATCGGTCTGGCGCTCAGTTACCGCGGCTGCTCGATGGGGGCTGAAGGGGTCGATGCCTCCTCGGCGCTGATTCAGGTCAGCGGTGATGGCAGTATCAACCTGTCGACTTCGGTGTCGGAAAACGGCCAGGGTCTGCAGACCTCCATGAGCCTGATCTGCGCCGAGGCCTTCGGCGTGCCGCTGGCACAGGTCTGCTTTACCGAGCCGCCGACGTCGATGATCGCCGATGGCGGTTCCACCGTGGCCTCTCGCGGCACCATCATGGGCGGGCGCGCCGTACTCGATGCGGCCGACAAGATCCGCCGCCGTATTCTGTCGCAGGTGGCAGACGAGATCGGTACCGATCAGCTTGAAGAGAGCGTCTGGGCCCATGGCCAGATCAGCAACAAGGCCGATCCGAGCCGTTCGATCAGCTTTGCCGCCGCGGTCGACAAGACCAAGTGGGCGGGCGTCAACCTGTCCGATTACGGCTGGTTCCTGTCGCCGAAAATCGATTGGGACGAAGAGAAGGGCTGCGGTAACCCCTATTTCACCTGGGTCTACTCCTGTCAGGTGGCCGATCTGGTGGTCGACACCCATACCGGCAAGATCACCCTCAACGAAGTCACCGCCGCTCACGATGTCGGCAAGGTGATCAACAAGAAAGGCTTTGAAGGTCAGGTGCCCGGCGGTATCGCCCAGGGCTTCGGCTACGCCGTGCTGGAGGATTTCAACAGCGATGGCGGCGTGCTCAAGTCGGAGAACTTCGATACCTACCTGCTGCCGACCATCAAGGATATTCCGCCGGTCAACGTGATTGCGGTGGAGAACGAAGATCCCTCCGGCCCCTATGGCGCCAAGAGTATCGGTGAGCCGGCATTGGAGCTGATTGCTGCGGCCACCAGCAACGCCGTCAGCTTTGCCCTCGGCCAGCCGCAGTACAAGCTGCCGCTGACGCTGGAGCAGGTCAAGCTCGGTTACAACCTGAGAAAGCCCGAGCGCCAGAGTGAAGTGGTCAGTGTGGTCGGCGAGCACAAGCAGATCCACCGCCTCAACAGCCTGTCGGTTGAAGTGCCGACTTCTCTGGAACAGGCGCTGGCCCTGCTGGCCCAGCCGGGCACGCGGCCGCTGGCCGGTGGTACCGATATTCTGGTGCAGGCGCGCCTGAGCTCAGAGCCGCAGCAGCTGGTTGATATCAGTGGCCTCGCCGAGCTGAAACAGATCCGCATGGAAGCCGATCAGGTGCGTATCGGTGCCGGTGTCTGCTTTACCGATCTGGTCGATCACAGCGGTCTGGCCGAGCTCTACCCGCTGCTGGTTGAAGCCTGTCAGACCGTCGGTTCGCTGCAGCTGCGTAACCGGGCCACGGTCGGCGGCAATATCGTCAACGCCGCGCCCTGTGCCGATTCGGTACCGCCGCTGGTGCTCAGCGATGCCCGGGTGCGTCTGCAAAGTGTGGCGGGCGAGCGTGAGCTGGCGCTGGGCGAGTTTATCCGTTCGGGCTACAGCACCGCGCTTCAGGCTGGGGAGCTTCTGACCGAGATCATCCTGCCGTTGCCCGAGAGCCGTCCGCTGCTACGCCGTTACAGCCAGCTCGGTCGCCGTAATGCCCTGAACATCACCCGTCAGAGTCTCTGTGCCGAGATCGGCTTCGATAGTGAAGGTCTGATCGATCACTGCCGTCTGGTCGATGGCGCCCTGCTCTCCAAACCCCAGCGTCTGGAGGCGGTAGAACAGCGACTGCTGGGTCGCGCTCTGGATGACGCCAGCATTCAGGCTGCTGCCGAGGTGCTGGAACAGCAGATTGTCGAGGCGATCGGCGGCCGCTGGTCCGCGCCCTACAAGACCCCGGTGTTTTTGAACATGTTCCGCCAGCTGTTGCGCGATCTGGTCGCAGAGCGGGCTGCCTGAGGAGAATCCGATGAACGAAATTACCCTGAAGATCAATGGCCGTCCGGTCACCGCGCTGGTCGATGGCAATACCCGGCTGCTCGATTTTGTCCGCAACCAGCTGGGGCTGACCGGTACCAAGGAAGGCTGTGGCATCGGTGAGTGCGGCGCCTGCACCCTGATCATGAACGGGCGTACCGTCTGTTCCTGCATGACCCTGGCGGCCCAGTGCAATGGGGCCGAGATCAGCACTATCGAGGCGCTGGCCGAAGATCCTGTTGGTCGGGCGCTGCAGGATGCCTTTGTCGAAGAGGGCGGAGTGCAGTGCGGCTTCTGCACGCCGGGCGTGCTGCTCAGTGCCAAGGCGCTGCTCGATCGCGATCCCAAGCCCGATGATGCGGCGGTCAAGGATGCGCTGGAGGGCAACCTCTGCCGCTGTACCGGCTATCAGCCGATTCTGCGCTCGATCGAGCGTGTTACTCGAGGCTAGGGCCCGGGGGGCCGGTACGCCGGCCCCCGCTTCAGGCTACAGGGAGGTAGGTATGACCGCAGCGGCACAACAGGCGGGCGACTGCCTGATGCTGGCGGCAGGGCTGTCGCGACGGATGGGCTGCTGGAAGATGGCATTGCCCTACGGTGGCGGCACGCTGCTCGACAGCAGTCTTGACCAGGCACTGGCGCACTGTCGCCGGGTGCTGCTGGTGACCGGTTACCGCAGTGAGGTGCTGGAACGGCGTTATGGCGGGCATCCGCGTATCGCGCTGGTGCACAACCCGCACTATCGGCAGGGGATGTTCAGTTCCATTCAGGCCGGCGCTGCGGCACTGGATGACGGGCACTTCTTCCTCGCTCTGGGCGATATGCCGGCCATCGACGCCGATCTGTATCGACGCCTCTGGGGCCTGCGCGGCGCCGACTGTCTGGTGCCGCGTTGCCGCGGGCGTGGTGGCCATCCGGTGCTGCTGCCGCCGGCGCTCAGGGCCGAGATTGCCGCAGCCCCCTGTGACAGCAACCTGAAGGTGCTGATGAGCCGCTGGCCCAGACGGTATCTGGAGGTCGCCGATCCGGCGATCCACCAGGATGTGGATACGCCGACCGATTATCTGGGGCTCAGACCGCAGCTGAGTGCCTGAGTAGGTTGTATAACGCTTGCTTGTCCTGACCGGCCTTTGGCCGGTCTTTTTTTGTTCCGGCCCAGCGCTGCGGCTTGAATACTGACGCGTTATGATCGGTGCTTTTGCCCTCGAGTATGCCCATGAATCCGAGACAACGCGCCCGCTCGCTGTGTGAAACAGGCCGTGCCGATCGCCTGCCCTGGCAGATGTTCGGCGCCTGCCGCTGCCTTGTACCCGGTGCCGAAGGTCTGCTGGAGCTTGATCTCGAACGGCGGGTCGAGCTGGAACTGAGGCTCTATCGGCGTTTTGGCTTCGATGGCGTCAGTCTTGGGCCGGGCATGTTCGGTCTGGCCGAAGCCGCCGGCAGCCGGCTCGGCTATCGCCGCGAAGGGCCGGCGCAGCTGGTGCAGCCGCTGCTGGACGCAGCGCTGTCGCTGGATCGGCTTGAACTCGATGGCGTCCTGCAGCACGGGCGCCTGCCGGCGATTCTGCAGGGGCTCGAGCGGTTGCAGGGCGCGGTAGGGAATGAGTGCCCGGTCAGCAGCAATCTGGCCGGTCCCTTTACCACCGCAGCCGGCCTCTGGGGCCCTGAACGGCTGCGCCGGGCGCTTGTTGAGGCGCCGGAACAGGTCGATGCCCTGCTCGAGCGGGCTTCTGCGCTGGTGCTGATCTACGCTGATGCCCTGATCGCGCGCGGTATCACGCCCGCGCTGGCCGACCCCTTTGCCTCCGGTTCGCTGCTGAGTCCGGCGCAGTTTGCCCGTTTTGCCCTGCCAGCGCTGGATACCTGTCTATCGGCCATCGCGGCGCGTTCCGGTGCGCGTGCGGTACTGCACCTCTGTGGCCGCACCGAGGCACTCTGGCCGTTACTGCGCACACTGCCGCTGGGTGGCTTCAGTCTGGGCGACAGCGAGGATCTCGCTGCAGCGCAGCGGGCCTTTGCCGGTCACTGTGCCCTGATCGGCAATCTGGCGCCGGTCACTCTGCTGGCGCGGGGTTCTGCCCGTGAAATCGAGCAGGCAGTGACCGCGTCGGTGTCGACGGCGGGGCGTCATCCGGACGGGTATTGTCTGGCACCGGGCTGTTCGCTGCGCGCGGCTACTCCGCTGGTGCACCTGAACTGGACACTGCAGGCGTTGCAGCAGGCCAGTGCGCACCTGTGGCGCTGAGCTCAGTCGGCACCTTATCCGCGGCGGCGGCTAACGGCTCCGGGGGCATCTGGCCCATCACCTGCAGCATCAGCCGGTTGGCGGTTGTGTAGTAGGGGTTCCAGGTC
>CAYWUD010000023.1:0-16651 GCA_964461355.1 uncultured Pseudomonadales bacterium
CCTTCTATCAACCGCCATATAGAGCCTTCGGCGCACAGAATAAACTATCTGCCCGCCCCCCTCAGCCGCTTTGACCGAGATTTTTCAAATTGACGCACTTATGTCGGCTACCTAGATTGAACGAAAATCAAAACAACAAAGGACAACGCCCATCATGAGCAGTATGGAACAGGCACTCAATGAGCTGCTGCAGCACTTTCGCCCGGAGGCCGCCAGGGGGCTGGATCTGTGTTTTCAGTTTGAAGTCAGTGACGGCGTGCCCTTCCAGCTGCTGGTGAGCGAGGAACAGTGCCGCATCGAGCCGGGCACCCATCCGGATCCGGATATCTGCCTGAGCTGTGACAGCGAGACTCTGGAAGCGATCGTGCGCGGCCAGCTCGACGGGATGCAGGCCTTTCTCGCCGGCGATCTGCAGGCCGAAGGCGATATCGCGCTGGCGCTGAAACTTGGCGAGCTGTTCGAGCTCGGTTCGGATCAGGAATCGCTGGAGTTCTAGGAGCTCACTCGAGCCAGCGCCACGGCATTGACCGCGCGCACCTCAAGCTGACCGCTGCGCCCGAGGTGTACCTCATAGAGGGCACCATCGGCCATCGGCATCGCTACCGACTGCAGGCGTGCCGCCTGCAGCCAGCTCTGGGCATTGAAACCACCGGCAAGCAGACGCCAGAGATCGACCGACCAGAAACTGCGGTTCAGGAAGGCTGGCGCCGGTTCCTGCTGCAGCTCCTGCTCCAGCAGGTAGTAACGGCTGCGCAGCTGTTCCAGCCGATAGCTGCTGGCAAACCCGAATGCACGCAGCTCCGGATGCCAGTTGAACCGGCGCAGCTCCAGCTGCCAGAGATCCCCTTCGAGTTCGAACTCGCGCACGTCCTGCCCGGATTCGGTCAGACGCACCTGATAGTGCTGCGGCGACAGTTCGCTGAAACTGAGGGTGGCCACCGTCTGCCCACCCCGCAGCGGCTGATAACGGCTGTAGTCATACCCGAGCAGCCCGATCGCGACCGCTACCAGCAGCAGCACCAGCCCCAGATTGGCACGCAGCCAGCTCCACAGCCAGGGACCGCGAGACAGGGTCCAGCAGGCCAGCAGCAAAATCACCAGCGCCAGCAGGCCGATCGCGCCCAGCGCGCCCCAATATCCGAGTGACACTCCCGACTCCTTAAGGCCGCAGGCAACGGCTCTAGCTCACAGACAAAAAATCAGCGCCAGGGCCCGAGCCTCGACGCTGATCCAGCGATAGTACCCAATTGTGGCGTGCGCTTTAAGCCTGAGCCTTGTAACCGAGCTCGGCCAGACTCTGATCGGCCATATCCAGCACCTCGCTGGCGGCCTGACGGGTACTCTCGGCGCCTTCAAGGAAATACTCGAGGCTGGTCAGGGCATCGGCCAGCGTCTCGAGCATATGCTCGGACGGCAGCTCGTCGCTTTCGATCACGCGTTCGCGAATAAAGCGCACACAGGCATAGAGTACGCCGGCGGCGCGCCCCATCCCCATAAACACCAGACCGCCGCGCACCGCACTCAGAGTGCTCGGCACGTTGGCCAGATGCATCTTGTCCCAGTCCGACTCGATGTAGGCGGTAATGGCGCGCTTGGCCAGAGCAAGACCGGCGCGTGACTCTTCCACCACGACAATCTGCGCTTCCTGCAGCTGGTTCAGCGCGATGGCGTCCGCTTCCTGGCCCTGTTCCCGGGCCAGCAGATCATGCTGCTTGGCATGCGGATGCTCAAGGGCGGCAACCGACGATTCGGCAAACAGCAGGGTATCGGCCAGCTTCATCAGTTCGGCATGGCTGCAGCGGCCGGACTGGACCCAGCCACGCAGCGCCGTGGTATGACCGACCAGCGCGGCCGAGGCCGGGTGCAGGCCCACCATCGACAGGGTCTTGGCCAGCGTCGAGATCTGACTGAGCAGGAGGGCAAAATCATGCTGACCGCTTTCAGGCGTCCGGGAAATCAGATCGAGCTGATCCTTGAGGCCATTGAACTCTTCGCCAAGCGCCAGAGAAAGCGACTTGAACACCTCCTGACCGGGGCCGGAGAGGATGTTCTGCTCATCACGCAGGGCCTGCTCGTTAAACGGCAGCGAGATCATGCCGTAGGCGCGGCAGAGTTCGGCACCGCGCCCCTCCTTGGGGTCGGACAGCGCCACCAGATAGAGCAGCTCCTTGAGCAGCGCCGTATCGGGTTCGGCAGCGGCATCCTGACGACCGTTGACCCAGTTGCGCATCTGCCGCTCCAGTGCGGCAAACAGGCGCTTGCGACTCTGCGTCGCCGCCATGCGCGCCTCGGCGAAGGCATCCAGCGCCACGCTGGCGACCCACCACAGGCGCGCCAGTGGCAGCTCCGGCTGCAGGCGGAACAGGCGCCACAGGGCGCGCGACATCAGACCGGCGGCGCCGGTCAGGTTCTGCCCGCGAATCAGATCCACCAGACCGAACTGGTAGGTCTGGCGAATGCGCCGCAACAGGGTGCGCGTTTCGGCCTCGCTCAGGCCATAGGGGCTCACCGTCGGCAGCGGCGGATTGAGGCTCAGGCGGATGGGAAAGAAATGGCTGTCGGGCAGCAGGGGCGCCTGGCGCAGGGCGCGCAGCTGATTGATGCTCGGCAACAGTAGCTCCGGCAGCTCTTCCTTGCTCAGCTGCAGGTATTCAAGATAGCGCTTGAGGACAAACAGGCCCTTGCCGATCCCCCCGAGCAGAGGATCACAGGCCTCGGAGGCGTCCTGGGGAATATCGGTGGCCAGCTGCACCAGCTCGTCCGCCAGCATCTGGGCACCGCTCATCTCGATCAGGGTCAGCGCCCCGCGGATCTGCTGCAGTTGTTCTATACAGCTCTGTAGCAGGGCTGCATCAGAACGGGTCTCGATAAAATGCTCAAGGCTGGATTCAGCTTGATCCAGCGTGGCCTCCAGCTCCTCGCGCACCAGATTCAGAGAACTCACACCAGCCATCAGAGAACAACTCCAGGTCAATTGGTTGCCGCAGCCCATCCACGGCCGCTTGTGATCGATTTTTAGCGCTGCCCGAAGGCATCCAAAAACAGCCTGCGACTATATCAAGTGCCTATAACGCATTCTGTTAACTATAACCGTTGTAATTAAAAAAACGACTTTATGCTCATCCGCACAAAAGTGCCAGAAGAGCCTATGCGTCCAGATCGCGCCAGAGACAGGCCCCTTTCTTCTCGAGCCGCTCCAGCCAGGCCTGATGCGCGGCCAGTGCCCCGGCATCGGCCTGCACCACCGGCAGCGCCGGTCGATCGCCGGACAGGCGCCTGATATCGACCGCGCCCTGGGCATCACCACCTGCCTCATCGGCGACGGCCAGCGAGAGACTGGTCTGCCCGCCGGTCATCGCCAGATAGACTTCGGCCAGAATCTCCGAGTCGAGCAGCGCGCCGTGCAACTCCCGGTGGGAGTTATCGATCATATAGCGCCGGCAGAGCGCGTCGAGGTTGTTTTTCTGCCCCGGGTGTTTCTGCCGCGCCATCACCAGGGTATCGATGACCCCGCAGTGATCCTCGATGCGGCCAAGACCGGTCCCCAGCAGGGCAAACTCGTGGTTCAGGAAGCCAACATCGAAGGGCGCGTTATGGATGATCAGCTCGGCGCCCTGCACGAATTCCAGAAAACCCGCGGCAATGTCGGCAAAACGCGGCTTGTCCTGCAAAAACTCATTGGTAATGCCATGGACCGCCATCGCTTCGGCCTCGACCTCACGATCGGGGTTGATGTAGACATGGTAGTGCCGGCCGGTCAGGCGTCGGCGTACCATCTCGACACAGCCGATTTCAATGATCCGGTGCCCCTGTCTGGGGTCGATACCGGTTGTTTCGGTATCCAGTACAATCTGACGCATCTTGCTTCGTCCTAACGGCTGCGGTCCTGACGACCCGAGTCGCCCCGCAGACTCTCTTGCCCCCGAGCGCGCAGCTGCTCGACCCCGAGGTTGGCCAGTTGATCGGCCCGTTCGTTTTCCGGATGGCCACTGTGGCCCTTGATCCAGTGCCAGTTCACCCGCGTATGTCGGGCCACCGCCCGGTCGAGGGCCTGCCACAGTTCCTGGTTGGACACCGCCCGGCCGGTACTGGTTTTCCAGCTGCGCCGTTTCCAGTTATGAATCCAGCGGGTAATGCCGTCACGCACATAGACCGAATCGGTGGTCAACGCCACTTCACAGGGCCTTGTCAGCGCATTCAACGCCTCGATGGCCGCCGTCAGTTCCATCCGGTTGTTGGTGGTCTCGCGCTCGGCGCCCCAGAGCTCGCGCTCCACCGCGCCCAGGCGCAGCAGTGCGCCCCATCCGCCAACCCCGGGATTACCCTTGCAGGCACCGTCGGTAAAGATTTCGATCAGGCTCATGGCTACTCCCAGACCAGAACTAGCGGCGCAACTGGCCATGGCCACGTGATGCACCGGCCAGCGGACGACCGACCAGCGGCGACAGCGCGCGGCGCCGGCGCGGATTGACGCCACTGAGCTGCAGACGCTCCTTGGTGGCCTGCAGGATATAGAAACTGCCCAGAGGCAGCTGCGCCCGGCGACAACGCAGTTCAAAACGCCGGTCGCGGCCGCCGGTACGGTAAAAGGGCTGCAACGGCGCCCCATAGACCACCTTGTCCAGAGAAAAGTTGAGCAGCTTCAGCCAGTCCTGCAGGCGGCGTACAGAGAGATAATGACCGCCACGCAGGCAGCGCTCGCTGCCCCAGGCACAGAGGCTGTAGCCCCCCCAGAAACTCCAGGGATTGAACCCGATCACCACCAGCTTGCCGCCGGGTATCAGACTTTTGGTCGCCTCGCGCAGCTGGCGATGCGGCTCGGCCGAAAACTCCAGCGCATGGTGCAGCAGCACCAGATCTAGACTGCGCGGCTGCACCGGCCAGGCGATCGCCTCGGCCAGCATGCGGCGCCCATCGTCCAGACGCTGCCCTTCAAGCTGCAGTGCAAACTTGAAACCCAGAGGCCAGACATCCAGAAGTTCCAGATTATCCGCAAGCCCCAGCTGGGCACCGTGGTAGCCGAAGATATAGGGCATTTCGCTGGCCAGCAGCGCCCGCTGCCGCTGTACGAACTGCTGCCCCCGCGCACTGCGTAACCAGTGCTGCAGCGCGGGGAGCTGCATCGGCAGAGACGTCGGTTCGGATTGAAAGAAATGCGGCCACATAGAGAACTTGACTCAAGGGTTGGCATTGAAAAACCGGCCCAGTAGGATGCCAGAGAACCGACCGGAACGACAGGAAATGTACCGATGCTCGCGCTCGAAGCAATCCCCGCCCTGAATGATAACTATATCTGGCTTTTGCACCGCGAAGGTCAGGCCCTGGTGGTCGACCCCGGAGACAGCAGCGTGGTTCTGAGCGCGCTGCAGCAACGAAGTCTTAAACTCGAAGCGATTCTGCTGACCCACCATCATCAGGATCATACGGCAGGCGCCGGCGAGCTTAGAAACCTCACCGGCGCACGGATATTCGGACCGGCCACCCTCGAACACCCGCGGGTCGATCAGCCTTTGCGCGGTGGCGAACAGATCCAGCTGCTGGACAGTCGTTTCAGGGTCCAGGCCACCCCCGGGCACACCCTCGATCACCTGTGTTTTTACAGTGCCGACGCCATGCCCAACCCGCTGCTGCTCTGCGGCGACGCCCTGTTTTCCGCCGGTTGCGGGCGCCTGTTCGAAGGCACCGGTGCCCAGCTGTTGGCCGCCATGCAATGGTTTGCCCAGCTGCCACAGAGCACCCTGATCTGCTGCGCCCATGAATACACGCTGAGCAACCTTGCCTTCGCCGCCGCGGTCGAGCCCGACAACGCAGCAATCACCGCTCATAGAAGTCACTGTGAGGCCCTGCGCCGCCAGCACAAGGCCACCCTTCCCAGCACGCTGACCCTTGAGCAGAGCATCAATCCCTTTCTGCGCTACCACCGGCCAGCGGTGTGCAACAGCGCCGAAGAGTTCCAGGGTCAGAGGCTCGATACCGAGCTGGCGGTGATCACCGCACTGCGTCAATGGAAGGATCAGTTCTAGGTAAAATCCGTGCGTCCGGGGGCCGAGATGCTAAACTGCCGATCTTTTGCCGGAACCTGAGCCCTCTTTGCCCCCGTGACCATGTTGTTATCGCGCCCCGTATCGACCCTCCGCCCCCAATCGTGCAACCGCCTGGCCCTGCTGCTGGCCGTGCCTCTGTGGTTGCTGACACTGGCCGGCTGTCAGAGTCTGGAGGTTCAGGAAACCACCGATACCGCTCAGGCCGCCACACTCACCCCGGAACCGGCAACCCCGAACGTGCATACAGCGCCGGAACCGACGCCGGAGACGGCTGCGGACCTCTGGAGCCGTCTGCGCCTTGGCATGGCCCTGGAGCTCGACCGCCAGGAACCGAGAGTCGAGGCCCAGCTCAATTACTATGTCCGTCATCCGGCCTATCTCGCCCGGGTCGGCCAGCGCGCCGAACGCTACCTCCATTACATTCTCAGCGAAGCCGAAAAGCGCCAGATGCCGACAGAAATGGCGCTGCTGCCGGTCGTCGAGAGTGCCTACGACCCCTTCGCCTACTCCTTTGGCCGCGCCTCCGGACTCTGGCAGTTTATCCCCTCGACCGGCCGCTATTTCGGTCTCGAACAGAACTGGTGGTACGACGGGCGCCGCGATGTCATCGCCTCGACCGAGGCCGCGCTGAATTACCTGCAGCACTACTATGAGCGTTTTGGTGACTGGGAACTGGCCCTGGCAGCCTACAATGCCGGCGGCGGCACCGTTAACCGAGCGATCCGCAGAAATCGCGAAGCGGGCAAACCGACCGATTTCTGGTCACTGCAGCTGCCCAAGGAAACACGCGCCTACGTGCCCAAGCTGCTCGCCATCAGCCGCCTGGTGCGCGATGCCGAAGCGTTCGGCATCGAACTGCCGCCCCTGGCCAACCAGCCCTACTTCGTGGCTGTCGACACCGGTCAGCAGATCGATCTGGCTCAGGCCGCCCGCCTGGCCGATACCCCGCTCGACCTGGTGTACCAGCTCAACCCCGGCTTCAACCGCTGGGCGACAGCCCCCAAGGGGCCTCACCGACTGCTGATCCCGGTCGACAAGGCGCCCGGATTCTCACGGGCCTTGAGTCAGCTCAGCCCCGACGAGCGGCTTGAATGGGCGCGTTACACCGTCAAGGCCGGCGACTCGCTGAGCCGCATTGCCAAACAGCACCACACCACCAGCGCGCTGATTCGCGATGTCAACCAGATGCAGTCCGATCGCATTCGCGCCGGTGCCACCCTGCTGATTCCGAAACCGACCGGGGATCTGGCCAGCTACCGGCTGACCGCCAAACAGCGTCAGCTTGCCAAGCAGCAGCGCGCACAAAGCGGGCGTACCAAGCACCTGCATCAGGTCAAATCGGGCGAAAGCTTCTGGAGCCTGTCCCGCCGCTACGGCGTCAGTGTGCGCGAGCTGGCCAGCTGGAACGCCATGGCTCCGGGTGATCCGCTGCGCGCCGGGCAGCAGCTGATTGTCTGGAAGGCCGGTGCCGACACCCGGGTGCAGGGCAGCAACACCACCCGCAAGGTGCGCTACACCATCCGCAAGGGCGATTCGCTGGCCGGCATCGCCAGCCGCTTCAATGTACCGCTGACCTCGGTGAAAAACTGGAATCAGCAGCTTGCCTCCAGCCGCTATCTGCAACCGGGCCAGACCCTGACCCTGTATGTCGATGTGACCGGCACCAGCCATTAACGCGCTTCACCCGACGCCGCCATGCTGCTAGTTTAAGCCTCCAGAGCCACAGGCCGGAGCCTGTGGCCCACCGAGTATCTCCAGGGAGACAAGGAAATGCGCGTTATCCGATGGCTGAGCCTGTTTATCGGCGTACTGGGCTGCAGTCTGGCCGCGGCCACGCCGGTCAGCATCAGCCATGCCCGCGCCATGCACGGAGCACCCCGTTACCCGGCCGACTTCAGCCACTTTGCCTACGTCAATCCCGACGCACCCAAGGGCGGTATCCTGCGGCAGATGGCGCTGGGCAGTTTCGACAGCTTCAACCCCTTTGTCAGCAAGGGCACAGCGGCCGACGGCCTCGACCTCACCCTCGACACCCTGATGGTCAGCTCGCTGGACGAACCCTTTACCGCCTATGGTCTGATCGCCGAGACCATTGAAGTGCCCGAAGACAACAGCTGGGTTGCCTTCAGGCTCCGGCCCGAAGCGCGCTTTCACGACGGCACCCCGATCCTCGCCGAGGACGTGGTCTTCACCTTCAATATCCTGCGTGAACAGGGCGCCCCCCACTATCAGGCCTATTACGCCGATGTCGCCGACGTGCAGGCCACCGACCGACGCCGCGTACTGTTTCGCTTTCAGCACAGTGGCAACCGCGAACTGCCGCTGATTCTGGGCCAGCTGCCGGTTCTGCCGAAGCACTACTGGGCCAAGCGTGATTTTTCCCGCGCCCAGCTGCAGATACCGCTGACCAGCGGCCCCTACCGGATCGACCGGTTCGATGCCGGCCGCAGCATCACCTATCGCCGCGTAGAAGACTACTGGGCCCGCGACCTGCCGGTACGCCGGGGTCTGTTCAACTTCGATCGCATCCGCTTTGACTACTACCGCGACAACAATGTGGCGCTGGAGGCCTTCAAGGCCGGGGAATACGATTTCCGTCTGGAGTCGAGTTCCAAGAACTGGGCCACCGGCTACCAGAGCCCGGCCCTGCGTGCCGGTCGCTTTGTCATGGAATCGGTCGCCAATCGCAACCCTCAGGGAATGCAGGGATTTATCTATAACCTGCGCCGCAGCAAGTTTGAGGATATCCGCGTACGTGAAGCACTGGGGTATCTGTTCGACTTCGAGTGGACCAACCGCAATCTCTTCTACAGCGCCTACACCCGCAGCCACAGCTACTTCAGCAACTCTGAGCTGGCCGCTGAGGGGATGCCCTCGGCAGACGAACTGGCCCTGCTCGAGCCGCTGCGCGCCCTCCTGCCGCCACAGGTGTTCGGACCGGCCTTTACGGCACCGGTCAGCGCCGGCAACGGCCAGCTGCGCCCGCAGATGCGCCAGGCCTACCGACTGCTGCGCGAAGCAGGCTATCGCCTTGATCAGGGCGTGATGCGTGCCCCCGACGGGCAACCGCTGGTCATCGAAATGCTGCTCTACAGCCCCGACTTCGAGCGCGTGGTCCTGCCCTTTGCACGCAATCTCAAGCAGATGGGCATCGACCTGCGCGTACGGCGCGTCGACGTGGCGCAGTATATCCAGCGCATCCGCACCTTCGATTACGACATGCTGGTCTACGGCTTCGGGCAGAGCTCCAACCCCGGCAATGAACAGCGTGCCTACTGGACAACCCCCTTTGCCGAGCAACCGGGCAGCCGCAACCTGATCGGCATCAGAAACCCGGCCATCGATCAGCTGGTGGATATTCTGATCAACGCCGACAGCCGCAGCGAACTGATCACGGCGACCCGCGCACTGGATCGGGTCCTGACCTGGAACCACTACCTGATTCCGCACTGGAATCTGCCGGCCTGGCGCATCGCCTACTGGAACCATCTGGCCTTCCCGCAGACCGACGAGGCGCTGTACCAGCTCGACCTCAACAGCTGGTGGGATACCCGCGCCGTGACCGCTGACAAGGAGTCCTGACCGTGTGGAGTTATATTGCGCGTCGTCTGGCACTGATCATTCCGACCCTGCTGGGTATTCTGCTGGTCAACTTCCTGATCATCCAGGCCGCCCCGGGCGGTCCGGTCGAGCAGGCGCTGGCCAAGCTCGAAGGCATCGACAGCAGCACCAGCAGCCGTTTTGCCGGCAGCGGCGGTGATTTCAGCGCCGCCCCCGCACCGAACGAGGGCAGCGGTTACCGCGGTGCCCAGGGGCTGGACCCGGAACTGATCAAGCGGATCGAAGCGCAGTACGGTTTTGATCGCCCGCTGGGCGAGCGCTTCTGGCTGATGCTCAAGGATTACGCCCGGTTCGAGTTCGGCGACAGCTTCTTTCGCGATGCCCGGGTGATCGATCTGATCGGCGAAAAGCTGCCGGTGTCGATCTCGCTCGGACTCTGGACCACGCTGATCGTCTATCTGATCTCGATTCCACTCGGCATCAAGAAGGCACTGCGCCATGGCAGCCGCTTCGATCTCTGGAGCAGCACGCTGATCATTACCGGCTACGCCATTCCGGGCTTTCTGCTGGCGATCATGCTGATCGTGCTGTTTGCCGGCGGCAGTTACTGGAATCTCTTCCCCCTGCGCGGGCTGACCTCAGGCAACTGGGAGGAGCTCAGTCTGATCGGCAAGATCGCCGACTATTTCTGGCATCTGGCCCTGCCGGTGCTGGCGATGGTGATCGGCGGCTTTGCCACCCTGACCATGCTGACGAAAAACTGCTTTCTCGACGAGATCGGCAAGCAGTATGTCCTCACCGCACGCGCCAAGGGGCTGGACGAGCGTCAGGTGCTCTACCGGCATGTCTTTCGCAACGCCATGCTGCTGATTATTGCCGGCTTCCCGGCCGCGCTGATCGGCATTCTGTTCACCAATTCGCTGCTGATCGAAGTGATCTTCTCCCTCGACGGTCTCGGCCTGCTCGGTTTTGAAGCGGCCCTCAACCGTGATTACCCGGTGGTGTTCGGCAGCCTGTTCATCTTTACCCTGATCGGCCTACTGGTGAAGCTGATCAGCGATCTGTGCTATGTGCTGGTGGACCCGCGCATCGACTTTTCCAGCCGGAGCCTATGATGCCTGCCCTGAATCCGCAAAATCGTCGCCGCTGGCTCAACTTCAAGGCACACCGTCGCGGCTACTGGAGCCTGTGGCTGTTTATCGGTCTGTTTCTGCTCAGCCTTGGCGCCGAACTGATCGCCAACGACAGGCCGCTGCTGGTGCGCTATCAGGGCGATCTGCTGCTGCCGATCATCAATTTCTATCCGGAAACCCGCTTTGGTGGCGAGCTGCCGCTCGAGGCCGACTATCAGGACCCGGACACCGCCCTTGAGATCGAATCGGAAGGCTGGATGCTCTGGCCACCGATCCGCTACAGCTACGACAGCATCAACTATGCACGCCTGAACCCGGCGCCGCCCTCGGCGGAGAACTGGCTCGGCACCGACGATCAGGGCCGCGACGTCCTCGCCCGGGTGATCTACGGCCTGCGGGTATCACTGCTGTTCGGCCTCACCCTGACCCTGTTTTCCAGTCTGATCGGCATTGCCGTCGGCGCCCTGCAGGGCTTTTACGGCGGAACCCTGGACCTGTTCGGCCAGCGTCTGATCGAAATCTGGTCGGGCCTGCCGGTGCTGTACCTGCTGATCATTCTGTCGAGTTTTGTCGAACCCAATTTCTGGTGGCTGCTCGGACTGATGCTGCTGTTCAGCTGGATGGCCCTGGTCGATGTCGTGCGCGCCGAGTTCCTGCGCGGGCGCAACCTCGAATATGTCCGCGCTGCCCGGGCGCTGGGGATGGGGGATCTGCGCCTGATGAGCCGTCATATCCTGCCCAACGCGATGGTCGCCACCCTGACCTTTTTACCCTTTATTCTGACCGGTGCCATCACCACCCTGACCAGTCTCGACTTTCTGGGATTCGGTCTGCCGGCGGGGTCTGCCTCGCTGGGCGAGCTGATCAGCCAGGGCAAGAACAACCTGCAGGCCCCCTGGCTCGGCTTTACCGCCTTCATGACCCTGTCGCTGCTGCTGACCCTGCTGGTGTTTATCGGCGAAGCCACCCGTGATGCCTTCGACCCGAGGAAATGAGGCAATGAGCGAATACCTGCTGGAAATCGACAACCTCAGCATCCACTTTGACGACGGTGCAGCATCCGTCTGCGCGGTCGATAGCCTGAGCCTCAAGATCGCCCGCGGCGAAACCCTGGCGCTGGTGGGCGAAAGCGGTTCGGGCAAATCGGTCACCGCCCACAGCATTTTGCAGCTGCTGCCCGCGGCGCACTGCCGGGTGCAGGCTGAGCAGATGCGCTTTGCCGGACAGTGCCTGCGCACAGCGTCGCCGGCAGCACTGCGCGCGCTGCGTGGTAACCGCATCGGCATGATCTTCCAGGAGCCGATGACCAGCCTCAATCCGCTGCATTCGGTGGAAAAACAGATCACTGAAGTACTCACCCTGCATCAGGGGCTGGGACGCCAGGCGGCACGCCAGCGCTGTCTTGAGTTACTGCATCTGGTACGGATCACCGAGCCGGAAAAACGCCTCGGCGCCCTGCCGCATCAGCTGTCCGGCGGCCAGCGCCAGCGCGTGATGATCGCCATGGCGCTGGCCAACGAACCGGAGCTGCTGATTGCCGATGAGCCCACCACCGCGCTCGATGTGACCGTGCAGCAGGAGATCCTGCAGCTTCTCAAAAGCCTGCAGCAACAGCTGGGCATGGCCCTGCTGCTGATCAGCCACGACCTGAATATCGTGCGCCGCTACAGTGACCGGGTTGCCGTGATGGCCCGCGGCAAACTGGTCGAAACCGCGCCCACCGAACAGCTGTTCCGCGCACCCGTGGCCCCCTACACCCGGGCACTGATCGCCGCAGAACCGAGCGGCGCCCCCACCCCGGTTGCCGCCGACGCGCCAGAGCTGCTGCGCGGTGAGCAGATCAGGGTCTGGTTCGGCGGCAAATCCGGCCTGCTGCGCCCGCGCCAGGAACCGATCAAGGCGGTGGATGGTATCGACCTTGAACTGCGCGCGGGCGAAACACTCGGTATTGTCGGTGAGAGCGGCTCGGGCAAGACCACACTGGCTCTGGCGCTCTTGCGCCTTCAGACCAGCGAAGGCGCCATCTGGTTCGATGGCCAGCGCATCGACCCGTTCAATGCACGCCAGTGCCGTCCGCTGCGCCGCGAATTTCAGGTCGTCTTTCAGGACCCCTACGGCAGCCTCAGCCCGCGTATGAGCGTCGGCGACATCATTGCCGAAGGACTCGATATCCATCAGCCCCTGCCGCCCGGGGAACGCCGCAGTCGTATCGACCAGGCACTGACCGACGTGGGGCTCGATCCGGCCATTCAGGAGCGCTACCCGCACGAGTTCTCCGGGGGCCAGCGTCAGCGCATCGCCATCGCCCGTGCGCTGATCCTCAAACCGAAACTGATCGTGCTGGACGAGCCGACCTCGGCACTCGATCGCACCATTCAGAAACAGATCATCGATCTGCTGCGTGGCCTGCAGGCGCGCTACGGCCTGAGTTATCTGTTTATCAGCCACGACCTCGCCGTGGTCCGCGCCCTGAGCCATCGCATCCTCGTACTCAGGCAGGGTCAGCGGGTCGAATACGCTCCGACCGAGACACTGTTTGCGACACCTGAGTCGGACTATACCCGCGCGCTACTGAACGCTGCCTTCGGCGACGATCACTTACATATCGACACGAATGCGGCGTCCGAAGTTATCGAATAAGCAGGCGCATTTTTCTATACTGCGGTGTCTTTATATGCCATCGCGTCGCTCCCTCTGCGACCCCGCTGAATGAAAAGGATCAACCAATGGGTTTTCTGACCGGCAAACGTGCACTGATCATCGGCGTAGCCAGCAAACTGTCCATCGCCTCCGGTATCGCCGAAGCGATGCACCGCGAAGGTGCGGAACTGGCATTCACCTACCAGAACGACAAGCTCAAGGGCCGTGTCGAAAAATTCGCCGAGCAGTGGGGCTCCTCTGCCGACCTGTGCTTCCCCTGTGATGTGGCCAGCGATACCGAAATCGAAGCGGTATTCACCGAGCTCGGCAAGCAGTGGGACGGCATCGATATCATCGTTCACTCCGTGGCCTATGCACCGGGCGCAGAACTCGACGGCGCCTTCGACCAGGTGACCACCCGTGAAGGCTTCCGCATGGCCCACGATATCAGTGCGTACAGTCTGGTAGCCATCGCCAAGGCCGCCAAGCCGCTGATGGAAGGCCGTAACGGCGCGCTGCTGGCGCTGTCCTACCTCGGTGCCGAGCGTACCATGCCCAACTACAACGTGATGGGCGTCGCCAAGGCCGCTCTGGAAGCCAGCGTGCGTTACCTGGCGACCAGCATGGGCCCGGACGGTATTCGCGTGAACGCCATTTCCGCCGGTCCGATCAAGACCCTGGCGGCCTCCGGGATCAAGAACTTCAAGAAGATGCTGTCCTACAACGAAGCGCGTACCCCGCTGCGTCGTAACGTGACCATCGAAGAAGTCGGTAACGCAGCCGCCTTCCTGTGTTCGGATCTTGCCAGCGGCATTACCGGCGAAATCACCTACGTGGACGGTGGGTTCAACATCACCGCCATGGGTGGTGCCGATATGGGCGAATAAGCCCCTGCCGTAGCGATTGCACAAAAAAACCGCATCAGCCGATGCGGTTTTTTTGTGCCCCGTAGCCTTACTGGTGCTCGGCCAGATACTGACGCTTGAGTTCGCGTCGCAGAATCTTGCCGACATTGGTCATCGGTAACTCGGAGCGGAACTCGACCTGATTCGGCACCTTGTAGCCGGTCAGACTGGCGCGGCAGAACTGGCGCAGGGCATCGGCCGTCAGCGTCGGGTCCTTGCTGACCACATACAGCCGCACCGCTTCACCCGAGCGCTTGTCCGGCACGCCGATCACGGCGGCCTGATCCACTGCCGGATGGGCCAGCGCAACAGCCTCGACCTCGTTGGGGTAGACATTAAAGCCCGAGACGATAATCAGATCCTTCTTGCGGTCCACGATACGGACAAAGCCGTCGGCCTCGATGACGGCGATATCACCGGTTCTGAGCCACCCCTCGTCATCGAATACTTCACCGCTGGCATCGGGGCGCTGCCAGTACCCTTGCATCACCTGAGGGCCTTTGACACAGAGTTCCCCGGCCTCACCGATGCCGCACTCAGCTCCGGCTTCATCGACCGTCTTGAGTGCCGTATGCGGAACCGGCAGGCCGACGGAACCGATCTGCTCATGGCCGTAACCGGGGTTGATACAGACCACCGGAGAGCACTCGGACAGTCCGTACCCTTCGGCGATCGGGCAGCCGGTAATCTTGCGCCAGCGATCCGCGGTGTCCTTGACCAGCGCAGTGCCCCCTGAAATGGTGAACTTGAGGGCCGAAAAATCGAGATGGCGAAATTCCGGATGGTTCATCAGCGCCACAAACAGGGTATTAAGACCGATAAAGCCGGTGAAACGCTGCTTGCGCAGCAGCTTGATAAATCCGTTGATATCGCGCGGATTGGTCACCAGGATACTGTGGTTGCCGGTCACCATCGCGCACATGCAGTGCACCGTGAACGAGTAGATATGATACAGCGGTAACGGCGCCACCACGCCCTCGCAACCGGTATCGAGAAGCTTGACGCCTGATTCATCCAGCTGGCTCAACTGGGCCTTGACCTGCTGCATGTTGGCGATCAGGTTACGGTGACTGAGTTTTGCGCCCTTCGCGACACCGGTCGTGCCTCCGGTATATTGCAGCAGGGCTACCTGATCGAGCTCAAAATGCACGGGTTTGATACACAGGCGCCCACCAACGCGCAGTGCATGTTCGAACTGCACGGCCTGCGGCAGCGCGTAGACCGGTACCATCTTCTTGATGTATTTGACCGCACCGTTGATCAGCGGCTTGGCCCAGCAGGGCTGCAGGTCCCCCATCCGCACCATGATCAGATGATCAAGCGGATAGTCCTTCTGCACCTGCTCGACACGATCGGCAAACAGCTCGACAAACACGAGCGCCTTGACTCCCGCGTCTTCATACTGATGCACCATCTCGGCGGGCGTATACAGGGGGTTGGTATTGACGACCACGAGGCCCGCACGCAGCGCTCCAAATACGGCTATCGGGTACTGAATCAGATTAGGCATCTGAATCGCGATACGGTCACCGGGCTCCAGATCGGTTTCATGCTGCAGGTAGGCGGCAAACTGACCACTCAGACGATCCAGTTCACGGTAGGAGAGCGACTTGAGCATGTTGGAAAAGGCCGGACTGTCGCCGTAACGGCGGCAGGATTGCAGAAAGACATCGACAACCGACGTAAAACCGGCGATTTCGATATCGGCAGGAACACCTGCCGGGCGCTTGTCATCCCAAAAACTTGCCTGCATTGCTCAGTGACTCATTGAAACTTTGTGAATAAAGGTAACGAACTACTCCGATTAGCGCGCGTAATGTTACTGCAAAAAGACAAAAAAAAAGCGACCAAAACAGGGTTGGTCGCTTAATAAATTCAGCTTTTGACTTAATGCTTACATATACGTTCAGCCGCAGTAGTAAAGCCGTCGGCCTTGGGAATGAACTTCTTGCGCTGCTCGAGGAAATCGACCAGCTCGGAGGCACTCATGCCCTCGGCAGAGCAGGTGTGGAACCGGGTACCCGCACCAAATTGCGCTTCAATGGCCTGCACCAACGACTCACGGCTGTAGGAAGCGCCGGAGGCGATCATCATTTCGAGAACTGCATGGCCGTGTACGGACTCGCTCATTGCCTGTTTCCTTAACTGATAGGAGGGGATGACTCTTTTTACACGCCCACATGAGCGGCAGCAACATTAGTTGCATTTAGTTTGCGCTTTATCATTTTTTCGGCGGCAATACGCAAAAAGCCCAGTCCGAAGGACTGGGCTTTGATATATGCGCCTAGTAATGACCTACTCTCACATGGGGAAACCCCACACTACCATCGGCGATGACTCGTTTCACTACTGAGTTCGGTAAGGGATC
>CAYWUD010000024.1:0-15741 GCA_964461355.1 uncultured Pseudomonadales bacterium
TATTTGTTTTATGAGGTCAGTATAGAAGAAGCATTCTTAGCTTTTTTAGGATTTGTAGTTGCGGCTATAGTTCTTGCTTCAGGAGGAAAAAAGTAGGGAAAATAATTGGGGTCAGAGTAATATTTATTTTTTGTGATTGGGCTCCGCCAGGGGGCAAGGGGGCCTGATTGTTGAAAAAGAGTGCCACGCCCCCTTAACACTCTTCTAAACACTGGCCTCGCGGCCCGACGCACTGGAGCGCCCCTCCGGACATCGGACTCAAGTCCGCTAACGCGTTTGCAGCGCGTCCCTGCGCCAAACGCTGTGCTGCTCCCGGCAGCACTACGCCGTTTCGCCATTACTCTTTCGGCCACTGCATATGGGGATTTTTAGCTCCCGGGAAGTGTCTGACTTTTCAGTTTTCCACAGGCCCAAGAAACAAAATAAAAAAAGCTCCGGTGCAGATTGTTGTGCACGGAGCTTTTTTTATACCCCCCGTTCGCAGCGGTCGCAGGGCGTTGCGGCTGTAGTCTGGGCCTGTAGGGATACAGGCCAGCGTTCGGGGGCAGGGATGCCCCATCGAACGCGTCAGCGTCAAGCCGCAACAGCCCAAGACGGTCTTCGCTGCGTCGGGCGGCGAGGGGATTGCAAAGGGGGCGTGGCCGTTCCGCCCCCTTGCCGGGGTGCAGGGGCGGAGCCCCGCGGGCACGATACTTAATCGTTTACGAAACTGATTGTTCCAACGGGTCACGCCGTTTCAAGGCTGTGGAAAACCATCCCTACTTATCTATCCACACCCCATCAGCCCCCCAAAAACAACAACCCCCGCACTCGGCGGGGGCTGTTGAGATGCTAAAGAGGCGAACCGCTTAGCTCGGGTGGAACTCGGTACGCAGTTTCTTCGGCACCAGTACCGGGCTCAGACGCGCATACTGCGGCAGGCCGTTTTCAAAGGGCGGGAAGTCTTCGCCCTGAATCAGCGGCTCCAGGTATTCACGGCAGTCGTCGGTGATGTGGAAACCGTCGTCGGAGATAAAGTGCACCGGCATCTTCTTCTCCTGGTTGGCCACCTGAGACAGCGGTGCTTCACCGATGCTCCAGCGGTACGGCTTGGCGGACTCGCGCACGACGATCGGCATCACCGCGTTCTTGCCGGCCAGAGCGAATTCGACCGCGGCCTTGCCCATGGCGTAGGCCTGATCGACATCGACCTTGGAGGCGATGTGACGGGCGGAACGCTGCAGGTAGTCGGACACCGCCCAGTGGTACTTGTAACCGAGGGCGTGCTTGACCATCTGCGCCAGTGCCGGGGCCACGCCGCCGAGCTGGGTGTGGCCGAAGGCATCCTTGGCGCCGGCATCGGCGATAAAGCGGCCATCTTCGTACTGTGCGCCTTCGGAGGCGACGATCACGCAGTAGCCGTGGTTCTTTACGCACTGATCGACACGGGCGAGGAAGGCGTCGCGGTTAAAGGCGATTTCCGGGAACAGGATGATATGCGGGGCATCGCCTTCGTGCTCGGCGGCAAGACCGGCCGCAGCGGCGATCCAGCCGGCGTGACGGCCCATCACTTCGAGCACGAATACCTTGGTGGAGGATTCGCACATCGAGTAGATATCCAGCGCCGCTTCGCGGGTGGAGGTGGCAACATACTTGGCCACGGAACCAAAACCCGGGCAGTTGTCGGTAAACGGCAGGTCGTTGTCGACGGTCTTGGGTACCCCGATGCAGGTGATCGGGTAGCCCATCTTTTCCGACAGCTGGGAGACCTTGAAGGCGGTGTCCTGGGAATCGCCGCCGCCGTTGTAGAAGAAGTAGCCGATGTTGTGGGCCTGGAACACCTCGATCAGACGCTCGTACTCGGCGCGGTTCTCGGTGATGTTGTGCAGCTTGTAGCGGCAGGAACCGAAGGCACCGCCCGGGGTGTGGCGCAGCATGCCGATTTCGCCCGGAGTGAAGATGCTGGTGTCGATCAGTTCTTCGCGCAGGGCGCCGATGATGCCGTTATGGCCGGCGTAGACGGTGCCGATCTGATCCGGGTGCTGGCGAGCGGTTTCAATCACGCCGCAGGCAGAGGCGTTGATCACGGCGGTCACGCCGCCGGACTGGGCATAGAAAGCGTTTTTGATGGACATCCTGATCTTCCAAAACGGCGCAGGGCATGGCCGCTGCAGCGAAGGGTTGAAGGGGGCAATTGGGCCGGCATGATACGCAATCTGGTGTTTTTTTGCATAAGTGATCGACGTAGCAGCCTGTATCGCGTGCGCCCACTGGGCCGCCGGGGCTGCCGCGTGCTAGGCTCGCTCAGATTCGTTTGGCTGGCCGGCGCTGCCGCCCCGGTGGCCGGCAGCACCAAGGAAACCGTATGCATATTCATATTCTAGGAATCTGTGGCACCTTTATGGGTTCGCTGGCGATTCTCGCCAAGCAGCAGGGACACCGGGTCACCGGCAGCGACAGCGGTGTCTACCCGCCGATGAGCACCCAGCTTGAAGCCCAGGGGATCGAGCTGATCGAAGGCTATGGCGCCGAGCAGCTCGAACCGCGCCCGGATCTGGTGGTGGTCGGCAACGCCCTGTCGCGCGGGGTACCGGTGGTCGAGGCGCTGCTCGACAAGGGCCTGCCCTACACCTCGGGGCCGCAGTTTCTCGCCGAACACCTGCTCAAGGAGCGCTGGGTGCTGGCGGTGGCCGGGACCCATGGCAAGACCACCACGGCCAGCATGCTGGCCTGGATTCTCGAATGCGCCGGTATGGCGCCGGGTTTTCTGATCGGCGGCGTGCCGAAGGATTTCGGTATCTCCGCGCGCAGTGGCGGTACCCCGTTCTTTGTGATCGAGGCGGACGAGTATGACACCGCCTTTTTCGACAAGCGCTCGAAGTTCGTCCATTACCACCCGCGTACGCTGCTGCTCAATAACCTCGAATTCGACCATGCGGATATCTTCGAGGATCTGGCGGCCATCGAGCGGCAGTTCCATCACCTGATCCGGACCGTGCCCGGCAGCGGCCTGATCGTGGCACCGGCGACCGATCTGGCGCTGCAGGAAACCCTGGCCAAGGGTTGCTGGACGCCGGTGGCCAAGTTCGGCAGTCGCCATACCGATGCACCCTGGCAGCTCGAACCGCTGAGCGCCGACGGCAGTCATTTTGCCGTCTGGCTCGAGGGCGAGCGTCAGGGCGAGGTGCGCTGGCACCACACCGGGGTCCACAATATGTATAACGCCCTCGGCGCAATCGCCATGGCCCGGCATGTGGGCGTGCGACCGGTCGATGCCTGCGCCGCGCTGGCCGAGTTCCAGGGCGTCAAGCGGCGTATGGATCTGGTCGGCGAGTTCGGCGGCATCCAGGTGTATGACGACTTTGCCCACCACCCGAGCGCCATTGCCACCACCCTTGAGGGGGTGCGGGCGCAGATGCAGGGCACGCGCGGTGAGCTCTGGGCGGTGATCGAACCGCGTTCGAACAGCATGCGCATGGGCGCCCATCGCGACGGTCTGGCCGAGTCGGTGCTCGGCGCCTCGCGGGTACTCTGGTACCAGAGCCCGGGGCTCAAATGGGATCTGGTCGAGCTGGCCAGATCCTGCCCGGTGCCGGCGATGGTGGAGGACACCGTCGATCGCATCATCGATCGGCTGGTGCGTGATGCGCGTCCGGGCGATCGCATCGTGCTGATGAGCAACGGCGGTTTTGGCGGTATCCACAAGCGTCTGGCTCGGGCGTTGAAGGAAAAATACGGCGCAGCCGGCGCCGGGGAGTGAGCATGACAGGCTTTACCCGCCGCGTGACCGTGGCGCTGACCGGTGCTTCCGGTGTGCAGTACGGCCTGCGCCTGATCGACTGCCTGCTGGCGGCGAAGGTGCAGGTGCTGGCGATGATCTCGCCGGCCGCGGCGGTGGTGATCCGCACCGAAACCGATCTCGACCTGCCCGATACGCTGGCCGCGCAGCAGGCGCTGCTGGCCCGCCGCTTCGGTGCGCGGCCCGGCCAGCTGCATCTGTTTGCCGCCGATGACTGGTTTGCCCCGCCCGCCTCGGGCTCGGCGGCGCCGGCGTCGATGGTGGTCTGCCCCTGCTCCGGCGGCAGCCTGTCGGCAATCGCCTGCGGGGCCAGCAACAACCTGATCGAGCGCGCCGCCGATGTCGCGCTCAAGGAGCGCCGGCAGCTGATTCTGGTGCCGCGCGAGACGCCGCTGTCGGAAATCCATCTGGAGCAGATGCTGAAACTGACCCGCATGGGGGCGGTAGTGCTGCCGGCGATGCCCGGTTTTTACCAGCAGCCGGCCGGTATCGAGGACCTGATCGACTTTGTCGTGGCTCGTATTCTGGCCCAGCTCGGCATTGCCCAGACACTGCTGCCGCCCTGGGGCGAGGCGCGCCTGCGGCCGGACGCCTGAGCCCGATGCGCCGCGCCGGTGTGCGCTGCTTGTCATTTTGCCAAGTTTTTTCCTGCCCGCCGCTGTGGATGTGCAGCGGATAACAGTTCCTGCGCGCCAGGCGCTCTAGGCTCAGGCTTCTATTTGATTTTTGTCATACAGATAACTGAGGATGCTGAACATGAAGCGAACGCTACTGGCGCTCCTGATGGTATGGATGCCGCTGGCCGAGGCCGGCATTTCGGACAGTCAGCAGGCACAGATGGAAGCGGCCTGCACCCGCTGGGCCGATCGTGAAGAACTGGCCGATGAAACGGCGCGCAGTACCTTTATCAGCGCGTGTCTCGAAGGGCTCGAGCACGAGCTGAGTGAAACCGGAGCGCTGGAACTCGACTAGGTTGCCGCCCTGATCCTGAGGGCGCGGCATCAGGCGCCGCCCAGATACAGCGGGCGGGCGGCGGCCAGTTGCTCCCAGCTGCCCAGCAGCATCAGCGCCAGTCCCAGCAACAGCCCGATCCACAGCGGGCGTCTGGGCCAGGGCGCGGCGCCGATCCGTGGCCAGAACAGCCAGGCCAGCAGTTGCCCCAGCAGCCAGCCGGCGGCGACATCCCCCGGCCAGTGCACCCCCAGCAGCAGGCGTGACAGCGCCATCAGCAGTCCGGCAAAAAGCAGCAGCGCCCAGATCAGATAGCGCTCCAGCCAGGCCTGCCCGCGGCTCAGTAACAGTGCCAGCAGGCTGGTCAGGCAGGCAAAACCGGCGCTGTGGCCGCTGGGAAAGCTGAAGCCGGGGTAAAGCACTCCTTCGGGGCGGGGCAGGGCCACCCCCCACTTCAGTGCACTGACGCAGGCGCCAAGACTCAGCAGCGCTGCCGCCAGCCACAGCGGCCCGCGCCAGTGCTCAAGCCAGCCGGTCAGCAGCAGCGCTGGCAACAGCAGCAGGGCGATGCTGAGGTTGTTGCCCAGCAGCGTCAGCCACAGAAAAAGCTGCTCGATCAGCGGCGTGCGCAGCGGCTCGAAGGCCTGATACAGCTGCTGATTGTAGCCGTCCAGCAGACCGAGCAGCTGTGCCCCGAGCAGCACGGATAGTGCTAGCGTCAGCCCGGCCCCGAGCAGCGGGCGCAGGCGCGCCGTCGGCCGCAGTACCGGCAGCGCGAGCAGGGCGGCCAGTGCGCCGAGGGCGGCGAGCAGCCACCAGAACGCGCCGGGCAGATCGGCCTGCCACTGAATCGAAGCACCGACCAGATAGCCCGGCAGCAGGTAGGCCGGCGCCCAGACCAGGGCCGAACCGATATTGAGCAGCAGATAGCGTCCGGGCGCATAACCGAGCATCCCCGCCACCAGCGGCACCACCGGCCGCAGGGGACCGATAAAGCGACCCAGCACCAGACTCTTGCCGCCGTGGCGGTGAAAGAACTCCTCGGCATGGGACAGCCAGTAGGGGTGGCGGCGGATCAGGGCGAAGTCGCGCACCCGCTCACGCTGCAGGCGACCGAGGAGAAAACTCAGGCCGTCGCCGAGCAGGGCGCCGAGCAGTGCTGCGCCCAGTACCAGCGGCAGGGGCAGCCCGCCACTGCCGGCCAGCACGGCCAGGGCAAACAGCAGCGCCACGCCCGGCAGCAGCAGGCCGACCAGGGCCAGCGATTCGAGCAGGCTGGCCAGCAGCAGGGTCAGCAGCAGGCCCTGTGGATGGGCGGTCAGGGGGGCCAGTAGATCGGTCACTAGGCTTTGTCCTTCCGGCGTCGGCCGTGGCTGGGCAGCCAGAGGGCGAGCGCGTATAATCGGCCGTTCGAAATTTTTTTGCGTTGAGCGAGCGGATTCGAGTTATGGATATCAAAGCCTATATGCAGACGATTGGGCAACAGGCGCGTGCCGCCAGTGCCCTGATCGGTTGTGCTTCTACCGAGGTCAAGAACAAGGCCCTGCTGGCCACCGCCGAGGCTCTGGACAGCGCCCGTGCTGCATTGCGCGCGGCCAACCGCCTGGATCTGGACGCCGGTCGCGGCAACGGTCTGTCCGATGCGATGCTCGACCGTCTGGAGCTGACCGATGCGCGGATCGACGGCATGATCGAAGGGCTGCGTCAGGTTGCGGCGCTGCCCGATCCGGTCGGTCAGATCAGCGACATGAACTATGTGCCGAGCGGTATCCAGGTCGGCAAGATGCGCGTACCGCTCGGCGTGATCGGCATCATCTACGAATCACGCCCGAACGTGACCGTAGAAGCGGCGAGCCTGTGTCTCAAATCCGGTAACGCCACCATCCTGCGTGGCGGTTCCGAGTCGCTCAACTCCAATCAGGCGATCGCCGCCTGCCTCAAGCAGGGTCTGGCTGCAGCCGGTCTGCCGGAAACCGTGGTGCAGGTGATCGAGACCGCTGACCGCGCTGCGGTGGGCGAGCTGATCACCCTGCCCGAGTTTGTCGACGTGATCGTGCCGCGCGGTGGCAAGGGGCTGATCGAGCGCATCAGCCGTGATGCCCGGGTTCCGGTGATCAAGCATCTGGACGGCATCTGCCATGTGTATGTCGATGCCGAAGCCGATCCGGCGAAGGCGCTGGCCATCTGCGAGAACGCCAAGACCCAGCGTTACGGTACCTGCAACACCATGGAGACCCTGCTGGTCGACGCCGTGGTGGCCGAGTGCTTCCTGCCTGAAGTGGCGAAAATGTACGCCGGTCACGGTGTCGAGCTGCGCGGCTGTGCGCGCACCTGTGCGATTCTGAGCGATGCCAAGGCGGCTACCGAGGCCGACTGGAGCACCGAATACCTGGCGCCGATCCTGTCGATCAAGGTGGTCGATACCCTCGATGAGGCGATCGCACACATCAACCGCTACGGCTCGCACCATACCGATGCGATCGTGACCGAAAACTACAGCCGTGCGCGGGTGTTCCTTGCCCGCGTCGATTCAAGCTCGGTGATGGTCAATGCGTCGACCCGTTTTGCCGACGGCTTCGAGTACGGGCTGGGCGCGGAGATCGGTATCTCCACCGACAAGCTGCACGCCCGCGGGCCGGTGGGCCTCGAAGGCCTGACCACACTCAAGTATGTGGTCTTCGGCGACGGCCACGTGCGCACCTAATTTCCCTGTTTCGGGCCGCCCGGCGGCCCGCTGATGAATCTGGATGGATATGCAAACTGAACAGTTGAAAGAACTGGTTGTCGAAGCACTGGACGACCTCAAGGGGCAGGCGATCAGCTGCATCGATGTCCGCGGCCTGACCAGTGTCACCGACATGATGGTGATCGCCACCGGCAACTCCAACCGCCATGTCAAATCGCTGGCCAACAGCGTGCTGGAAAAGTGCAAGGACGCCGGTGTGCGTCCGATCGGTTCCGAAGGGCAGGATGGCGGTGAATGGGTGCTGGTGGATCTGGGTAATATCATCGTCCACGTGATGCTGCCGGCTACCCGCCAGTTCTACGATCTCGAGGGCCTCTGGCAGACATCCGCCGCCAAGCGCGAAGCCAGCTTCTGATGCGGATTCGTCTGATCGCCGTGGGCAGCAAGATGCCCGCGTGGGTAGAGGCCGGCTTTTCGGAGTACGCCAAGCGCCTGCCGGGGGATTTCAAGCTCGAGCTGGTCGAGATCGCGCTCAACAAGCGTGGCAAGAACTGCGATCTGGCGCGCCTGCAGAAGAAGGAGGGCGAGCAGATGCTCGCCGCCATCGGCGCTCAGGACAAGGTGATCGCCCTCGAAGTGCTGGGCAAGCCCTGGAGTACCGAACAGCTGGCCGAGAACCTCGGCAGCTGGGCGATGGAGGGGGGCAATATCAGCCTGCTGGTCGGCGGCCCCGAAGGGCTGGCACCGGCGGCGGTGGCGCGGGCCGACCTGAAGTGGTCGCTGTCCCCTCTGACCCTGCCGCATCCGCTGGTGCGGGTACTGCTGGCGGAGCAGATCTACCGGGCCTGGAGCATCATCCAGAACCATCCCTACCACAAGTAATCACCGCTTGGGGTGTTGTTAGCAGAGCGTTAGACCGGGAGTCAGGCAGCACGCAATGGCCGCTGTACAGCTGAAGGACCACAAGAAAGAGGACCGTCTGGTCCGCAGTCGCTTTGTCTGGGCCGCGGTATTGCTGGTATTGCTGACGTTGGTGCTGATCGCCCGGCTGTACTATCTGCAGGTGATCCTGCATCAGGAACTCGCTACCAAGAGCGACGAGAACCGTATTCACCTGCAGGCGATTCCGCCGACCCGGGGGCTGATCCACGATGCCGAAGGGCGCCTGCTGGCGGAAAACCTGCCCAGTTATGATCTGACCCTGACCCGTGAACGGGTACGCGATCTCGATGCCACCCTGGCGCTGCTCGGTCAGCTGATCGAACTCGATCCTGACCGGCTCGAGCGGTTTCGAAAGCGCATTCGCCTGCGCCGCCCGTTCGAGCCGGTGGTGCTCAAACCCGGTCTGAGCGAGGCGGAGATCGCGCGCATTGCCGTCCATCAGTACCGTCTGCCCGGGGTCGAGGTGCAGGCGCAGCTGGTACGCCACTATCCCTACGGCAAGGCGCTGGCCCATTCGGTCGGCTATGTCGGGCGGATCAACGACCGTGAGCTGGCGCAGGTCGATCCGGCGCTCTATACCGGTATGGACGTGATCGGCAAGATCGGTCTGGAGCGGCGCTACGAGAGCGATCTGCTCGGCCTGGTGGGCTATCAGGAGGTCGAAACCGACGCCAGCGGCCGGGTACTGCGGGTTCTCGATCGCGTCGATCCGCAGCCCGGTGCCGACCTGCAGCTGTACCTGAATCTCGAACTGCAGCAGGCCGCGATTCGCGCCCTCGATGGCCGGCGTGGCGCGGTGGTGGCGCTGGATCCGAACAGCGGCGGCGTGCTGGCGATGGCCTCGACCCCCGGCTTTGATCCCAACCTCTTTGTCTCCGGTATCAGCGGGCGTGACTATGCCGCTCTGCGCGATGATATCGACCGGCCGCTGTACAACCGCGCCTCGATGGGGGAATACCCGCCGGCCTCGACCATCAAGCCGATGATGGCGGTGGCGGCGCTCGACAGCGATACGGTGACCCCGGAATACAAGGTGTTCGATCCCGGCTACTTCCAGCTGCCCGGTGATCCGCACCGCTACCGCAACTGGAAACGCTCGGGGCATGGCTGGGTCGACCTGACCAAGGCGGTGATGGTCTCCAACGATATCTATTTCTACGACGTCGCGGTGAAGATGGGGATCGATATCATCCACGACTACATGACCCGCTTCGGGCTCGGCCTGCGTACCGGACTCGATATTCGCGAAGAGCGCCCGGGGCTGATGCCCTCGCGGGCCTGGAAACGCGGTGCGCGCGGTCGCCCCTGGTATCCGGGCGAGACGGTCATCGCCGGCATCGGCCAGGGCTACATGCTGGTGACACCGATGCAGCTGGCGCTGGCCACGGCGGTGATCGCCAACCGCGGTCACGCCCTGCGCCCGCGGCTGGTGCGGGCGATCGACGGCGCCGAACAGGCCGGTGAACCGCTGCCGCCGCTCGAGGGGGTGTCCGAGCGGGCCTGGTCGCTGGTGGCCGAATCGATGCGGCGGGTGGTGCACGACAAGAAGGGCACCGCCTACTGGAGCATCGGCAGGTCGATGCACGACTACACCATGGCCGGCAAGACCGGTACCGCCCAGGTGGTGGGCATTGCCCAGGATGCCAAGTACGATGCCGAAGCGCTGGCCGAACGCCACCGCGATCATGGTCTCTTTACCAGTTTCGCTCCGCTGGAAAAGCCCAGCATTGTCGTCGCGGTGATCGTCGAAAACGGCGGCGGTAGCAGCGCGGCGGCGCCGGTGGCCAAAGCGGTGACCGATGCCTGGCTGCTGGAGATTCAGCCGCGCCTGGCGGCACAAAAAGCGAAGGAGCACGCCGATGGCTGAGATGTCCGATCTGTTCTCCGGCCAGCCACTGGCGCGGCGCCAGAGCCTGTGGCAGCAGCTGCATCTGGACCCGGTGCTGTGCCTGTTGCTGCTGCTGCTCAGCGGCGGCGGCCTGATCGTGCTCTACAGCGGCAGTGGTCAGTCGCTGGAGATGGTGACCCGTCAGGCGAGCTATCTCTCCATCGGGTTTGTCGCGATGCTGGTACTGGCGCAGTTTTCGCCGCGCTTTCTGGCGCGCTGGTCGCTGCTCGGCTATCTCGGGGTGGCCGTGATGCTGGCGCTGGTGCTGCTGCTCGGTGATTCGGCCAAGGGCGCCCAGCGCTGGCTCGAGCTGCCGGGCGTACCGCGTTTTCAGCCGTCCGAATTCATGAAGCTGGCGATGCCGCTGACGGTTGCGGCCTATATGGCGCGGCAGACGTTGCCGCCGACCTTCAAGACGATCATCATCGGGCTGACGCTGGTGGTGGCGCCCTCGTTTCTGATTCTGGAGCAGCCTGATCTGGGCACCACCCTGCTGGTGGCGGCCTCCGGGCTGTTCGTGATCCTGCTGGCCGGGCTGTCCTGGAAGCTGATTGCCGGGGCCGGGGTGCTGGCCGCACCGGCGGGCTGGGTGATGTGGAACTTTGTCATGCGCCCCTACCAGCGCGAGCGGGTGCTGACCATGCTCGATCCGGAGAGCGATCCCTGGGGCGCAGGCTGGAACATCATCCAGTCGAAGGTGGCGATCGGCTCGGGCGGGTTCGAGGGCAAGGGCTGGCTGCTTGGCACCCAGTCGCACCTCGACTTTCTGCCCGAGAGCCATACCGATTTCATTCTGGCGGTACTGGCCGAGGAGTTCGGTCTGATCGGGGTGCTGACCCTGCTGCTGGTGTACGCGTTGATTATCGGTCGCGGGCTCTATCTGGCCAGTCATGCCCAGAGCCTGTTCGGCCGTCTGGCGGGGGGCAGTATCATGCTGACCTTCTTCGTTTATCTGTTTGTAAATATCGGCATGGTCAGCGGCATTCTACCGGTGGTCGGGGTACCCTTACCCCTGGTCAGCCGGGGGGGGACCTCGATCGTGACCCTGATGGCCGGTTTCGGCATTCTGATGTCGGTGTACAGTCACCGGCGTATGCACAGTGCAGGTTGAAGACCGGCGCGCAGTCGGCGGTCGAGGAGAGTATCTGATGGGACAGCTCAAGGGGTGGTTGCAGGGTGCGGCACTGCTGCTCGGCAGCGTCGCGGCGACGGCGCAGGCCAATTACAGCCAGCATCCGGAGGCGCAGCGCTGGATCGAGGCCGTCAGCGCCCAGGGCACCTTCGAGCGCGCCTGGCTGGAACAGACCCTGGCCGAGGCCAAGCAGCAGCAGAGTATCCTCGAGGCGATCGCCCGTCCGGCGGAAAAGACCCTGACCTGGGCCGATTACCGGCCGATCTTCATGACCGACAAGCGGATCGCCCAGGGCGCTAAGTTCTGGCAGGAGCATGCGCAAACGCTGGCGCGGGCCGAGGCCGAATACGGTGTGCCGGCCGAATATATCGTCGCCATTATCGGCGTCGAGACCTTCTACGGCCGCATCAAGGGTAACTACCGGGTGATCGATGCGCTGGCCACACTCGGCTTCGATTATCCGCCGCGCGGCGCCTTCTTCCGCGGTCAGCTCGAGCAGTTTCTGCTGATGAGCCGCGAGCAGGCGATCGATCCGGCGGCTCCGACCGGTTCCTACGCCGGTGCGATGGGCTACCCGCAGTTTATTCCGGGCAGTTTCCGCGCCTATGCGGTCGATTTCGACGGCGACGGCACAATCGATATCTGGAACAACCCGGTCGATGCGATCGGCTCGGTGGCCAACTACTTCAAGCAGCATGGCTGGCAGGCTGGCGCTCCGGTGACCGTGCGGGCACGCGTCAGTGGTGCGCGTTTTGCCGAAGGTGTGCGTGACAAGCTCGATCTCGAACAGCAGGCGGCCGAGCTGACCGCGCTGGGCTGGCAGCCGCTGACCGCGCTGGCCGATGACACCCCGGTGCGCGGGCTGCGTCTGGAAGGGGCGCATGGCGCCGAATACTGGGTGGCCCTGAACAACTTCTATGTCATCACCCGCTACAACCGCTCGAGCCTGTATGCGATGGCGGTGAATCAGCTGGCCGAGGCACTGGCCGCGCAGCAGATGGCGCATCGTGGTTAAGTCCGGCGTATGCGTGCGGGCGGCGCAGCCCGTATCCGGCTGGCGCCGCTGCGGCGCACTGGTACTGCTCGGCCTGCTGGCCGGCTGCGGTTCGGCGCCGACGCGGGCGCCCGGCCCGACGCCCGTGATCCATCAGGATGCCGCGCCGGTGGGCCAGTTCGATGTCAGCCAGGTCCCCGATGCTAGGCCCCATCCGGTCAGCAAGGTGAAAAACAAGCCCTATACGGTACTGGGTCAGCGCTACGTGCCGCTGGCCAGCGCGGAGGGCTACCGTGCGACCGGGATCGCATCCTGGTACGGCACCAAGTTTCATGGGAAACCAACCGCCAATGGCGAGGTCTATAACCTCTATGCCATGACGGCGGCCCACAAGACGCTGCCGCTGCCGAGCTTTGTGCGGGTGACCAATCTGGCCAACGGCCGTCAGGTGGTGGTGCGGGTCAACGATCGAGGTCCGTTCCATGATGATCGCATCATCGATCTCTCCTGGGCGGCGGCGAAAAAACTCGGTTTTGCCGCGAACGGTACCGCGCGGGTAAAGCTCGAAGCGGTGCATGAGCCTGCGGCGACTGCGGTCGCGGCTGCAGAGGTGGTTAAACCAGAGGTGGCTAAACCGGTTCCAGGCAAGACCCCGCGACAGACACCGGCCGGGCCGCAATGGCTGCAGGTCGCGGCGCTGAGCTCGGCCGCAGGAGCACAGGCTCTGCAGGCACGGCTGGCACCGCTGGTGTCACAGCAGGTGGTGATCCAGAGTGACGCCCGCCTGCACCGCGTGCGCCTGGGTCCGGTTACCAGCGATGGCGAACTGGAACAGCTGCGTGCCCTGCTGGCACGTCAGCAACTCGGTCCCGGCCGTCTGGTGGCGGTAGAACACTGAATCACACGGCGCGGCAGGCGCCGCGTCAATACACATGATGAACGGCAGATGATGCTATGAAGAACCTCAGACAGAACTTCTCCCGCGGGCTTGTCCTGCTGACCCTCTGGGCGCTGGGTAGTGTGGCCCAGGCGCAGCTGGCGGTGCCGGCGCCGCCGCAACTGGCCGCCAGCAGCTATCTGCTGATGGATGCCGACAGCGGTGAGGTTCTGGTCGAGCAGAATGCCGACGAAATGCTGCCGCCGGCCAGCCTGACCAAGATGATGACCACCTATGTGGCCGATCGCGAGCTGGCCAGCAACAACATCCGCATGAGCGATCAGGTGACCGTCAGCGAAAAGGCCTGGCGCATGAAGGGCTCGCTGATGTTCCTCGAGGTGGGCGATCAGGTCAGCGTCGAGGATCTGTTGAAGGGGATCATCATCGTCTCCGGTAACGATGCCTCGGTGGCGCTGGCCGAACACGTGGCCGGCAGCGAAGACGCCTTTGCCGATCTGATGAACGCCACCGCCCGGGATCTGGGCATGAACAACAGCCACTTCGTCAACTCCACCGGCTGGCCGGCCGATGATCACTACTCCAGTGCCCGCGATCTGGCGGTGCTGGCGCGTCATATCATCAAGGATTTCCCCGAGCAGTACGGTATCTACGCGGAAAAGTACTTCCAGTACGGCCTCAACAAGTCGACCGGCAAGCCGCTGGCCCCGCAGCCCAACCGCAACCGCCTGCTGTGGCGGGTGAAGGGGGTCGATGGCCTGAAGACCGGTCACACCGATGCTGCCGGGTACTGCCTGGTGGCCTCGGCCGAGCGTGACGGGCGCCGTCTGATCTCGGTGGTGATGGGGACCAAGAGCGATCAGGCACGTGCGGCCGAGTCGCAGAAACTGATCACCTACGGCTTCCGCTTCTTCGACAACGTCACCGTCAAGCCGGGCCATCAGAGTCTGGCCGATGTCACCGTGTGGAAGGGGGCGGCCGATCAGGTGGCGGCCGGGCTGGCCGAAGATCTGATCGTGACCATCCCGCGCGGGCAGCAGAAGAAACTGTCTGCGGCGCTGTCGCTCGATGCGCAGATCGAAGCGCCGATTGCGGTCGGTCAGCAGCTGGGCAGCGTCAAGGTGCGTCTGGATGATCAGGTCATTCGCGAAGTACCGCTGCTGGCGCTCGAAGCGGTAGAGGAGGGTGGCTTCATGACCCGCATCTGGCACAGCATCAAGCTGTTCTTCCTCGGTCTGCTCGGCTAAGCCCGGCACGAGGCAGGAAAAACCCCGCGACCCTCGCCCGGTCGCGGGGTTTTTCGTTATAATTGCTCGGTTTTTGTACAGAAGCCGGCCTGCGTGGATTCCCCATGGTCTCCGGCCGCCATCTTTGCCAGAATAAACCGCGTATAAACCGGAACGGCCCGCCCGGCGGGCCCGAGACAGAAAGCGAATGAACCACGAAGTAGAAGCGCCGAAGATCGAATTTCCCTGCGAATACCACATCAAGGTGATCGGCCATGCCGCACCCGATTTTCGCCAGTTTGTCTGCGACACCGTGCGCCGCCACGATCCCAGGCTCGACGACAGCCGCGTGACCCTGCAGGACAGCAGCAAGGGCCGCTTCATGTCCGCGCGCGTGGTGATGACCGCCACCGGCGAGCCGCAGCTCAAGGCGATGTTCCAGGAGCTCAAGGACTCCGGCCGCGTACATATGGTGCTCTGACCCGGTGAGCGACGCACAGGTCCTTTCCAGCGCGCTTTGCCAGACCCTGCGGGTCCGCCTGCTGGGGCGCCAGCCCTACGCGCCGACGCTGGAGCGGATGCGCGCCTTTACCGATGGCCGCGATGATGACAGCGTCGATGAACTCTGGCTGCTCGAGCACGAGCCGGTGTTCACCCAGGGGCAGGCGGGCAAGGCCGAGCATCTGCTCGACCCCGGTGAGATTCCGGTGGTGCAGGTTGATCGCGGCGGTCAGGTGACTTACCACGGCCCCGGCCAGCTGGTGGCCTACCTATTGCTCGATATCCGGCGCAAGAAGATCGGCGTGCGTGATCTGGTGACCCGGATCGAGCAGTCGATCGTCGCCGCTCTGGCCACCTTCGGCATCGACGCCTACGCCCGGGCCGATGCCCCCGGTGTATATGTGGCCGGCGACAAGATCGCATCCCTGGGGCTCAGAATCCGCAAGGGGCGCAGCTACCACGGCCTGGCGCTGAACGTGGATATGGATCTGGCGCCCTGGCAGCGGATCAACCCCTGTGGCTATCCGGGCCTGAAGATGGCTCAGGTGGTTCAGCTGGCCCCCGATGTCAGCATGGGGGTTGCGCAAAAAGAATTAAAAGAGCAACTTGTTAAGCAGCTTGGTTATAACCAAGTGTCCGTCAGTCAGCAGTGGGGGTAAGTCCGATGTCCGATACCAGCGAGCGCCCGTCCGGCGCCCAACACCGCGTCGAGCAGGGCGTGAAACTGCGCGGTGCCGACAAGGTGGCC
>CAYWUD010000025.1:0-14346 GCA_964461355.1 uncultured Pseudomonadales bacterium
CGAGGCGGGCACAAAAGCGCAGGAACAGACGCTCGAGCTCGCTGCGCGGCACCCGGCCACGCCACAGCGACCACGCGCTGTAGAGCAGCAGGCAGCCCGCACAGCCCAGCACCAGCAGCAGACCCGCCTTCCAGTTGACCCCGGCGCCCAGCCAGCGGGCCAGCAAATCCTGCTGACGGGCGGCATCGAAACCGATCACCCAGCGCTGCCAGCGGTACTCCATACGGTCCCATTGCCGGCGCAGCTGATTGAGCCAGGCCAGATGCTGGTAACGCAGAGGTGACAGCGGCTGCTCCTCGAGAAAACTGCCCTCGGCGCGGGTGGCCTCGGCCAGCCCCTGCTCGACACGCTCGGGTGCCACGGCCGCTGTCGGGTCCACGCTGACCCAGCCCTGCCCCGGCAGCCAGGCCTCGACCCAGGCGTGGGCATCGAACTGGCGCACCTGGACAAAGCCGGCCGGATCGATCTCGCCGCCCTGATAGCCGGCCACAATCCGCGCCGGCACCCCGGCCGCGCGCAGGACAAAGACCAGGCTGCCGGCATAGTGGGCGCAGAACCCGCGCCGGGTCCGAAACAGAAAATCATCGATCGTATCGCCACTGAGAAGCGGCGGGCGCAGAGTATAGACATAGGGTTCGCGGCCATACCGCGCCAGCGCCTCTGCCAGCAGGCGCTTAGCGTCACCGCCCGCCTCGGCACGGAGCGTCGCAGCCAGCTGACGCGTTCTCGGATTGCCCTCGGGCAAGGCCAGATTGAGCCGTGCCAGCCATCCGGGCAGCTCGGGATCACGGACCGCTGCCGGCACACTGCTCAGACGGTAATTGGCCCGCGCCACCGCCCGCGGCTGCCGGCGCAGGTTGAAGTCCCGTGTGAACAGCAGCGGCTGATCGCTGCTGCGCACACTGGCCAGGCTGTAGAGCCAGGGCGTTGCCGAGGGCTCGAGCATCAGCTCATAGTCGAGCGCATCCCCTGCCCCGACCCACGGGCTCTGCTGGCCGCGACTGCGCAACTGGCTGAGTGGCAGCCCCTGGCGCAGAGCCAGCAGCGGCTCGTCCAGCCGCGACCAGCGGCGACCGTCAAAGGCACTGAGGGTCATCGCCCGCCAGTAGAGCTCTTGCCGCGGCGGTATGGCGCCATCAAAGCGGGCGCGAAACACCAGCGCATCGGACTGGCTGAGCCTTGCGATATCCCCCGGCGCCATCTCGTCACTGAGTCCGGTGCGGCCCTCGTGCGCCGCCATCGGTACGGTCCACAGCGGCCCCATCCGCGGCGCGAGCAGAAACAGGACCAGCATCAGCGGCAGCGCCTTGGCAATCAGGCGCGCCGCCAGCGCCGCATGTTCGGCATAGGCCGGCCGCGCCCCGGGCTGGGCCAGACCGATCAGCACGGCGATCAGCACCCAGAGTCCGAGCAGCACCCAGAGGCTGATCAGAATCGAGCGATCAAACAGAAACACACAGCCCAGAATAAAAAAGCTCAGCGCACAGACCAGCCGGGCGTCGCTGCGCTGGCGCATCTCCAGCAGCTTCAGGCAGTACACCGTACAGAGCAGGGTAATAACCGCCTCGAGCTGAATAAAAGCGCCGAAATGGAGAAAGATCGCCGCCAGAGCGGCCAGCACCAGCACGGTCTTCAGCCCGCGCGAAGGCAGGCCCCGGCGCATCTGCAGCAACAGAAAGCGCCACAGCCACACCAGCAGGGCCAGCGCCATAAACCAGCGCGGCAATACCGGCAGCAGCGGCAACAGCACCAGCAACTGCACCAGCAACAGGCCGATCAGACTGCTGCGCCCGATAGCGCTCTGCTCAGCACTCATCGCCCGTCCTCCGCCCCGAAAGAACCCGGGCCTTCAGGCTGCTAGGCCCCAGGTGCGTCTGACCCATCGCGCGCGGCTCCGGCATCCTCTCAGCGCTCATCGCCCGTCCTCCGCCCGAACAGGGCCAGCGCCCTCAGGCTCTGCTGGCACTGGCGCGCTCCCAACCCCGGCTCCAGCCGAGTACCGGGAATATCGAGGCCATAAGCCTGCTGGCGCCGTTCGGCCTCCAGCACCCAGTGACAGAGCATGCCCAGGCGCCGCTCGACATCCCCTTCGGTGTGCGCCCAGCTCAGCCAGAAGCGCGTTTCCTGCCGGGCCGAAAACTGCTTGGTCAGCAGCTGACCGCCCTTGGCCTGCTTTTTCCAGGCGATCTGGCTGATCGCATCGCCCTGCTGATAACGCTTGAGTCCGGCAAAATCATCCACGCCGCTGACTTCAGCGCCCCGCCCCTGTCCGCTGACCCAGCCGCCACTCGGCAGCGGCGCCGGCATCGGACGCGGGAACACCAGCGCCTGCTGGCAGAGGTCGACCCAGCTCCAGGCCTGCAGCAGCCCGAGCGGGTAAACACTCGCGACGCGCAGCCGCCCCGGCTGCAACCAGCCCCGCGCGCGGGCCGGATAAAAAAGATTCAGTGCCCGTGGCTTGCCCGCGCGCACCTCCGCCTGCGCGGTCGGACCGCCCGGCCAGCCGAGTTCAAGCCCCTGATGCGCACGCCCAGCGAGCTGCAGCTCGAAGCGGATATCTTCGCCCACGTGTCCCTCGCCGCTGCGCCGGGCTACCAGCTCAAGCCCGGACAGGTTGCGAAAGGTCTCCACAATCGCGACCAGAAAGAGGCTCAGCAGCAGAAAACTCAGCCCCAGCGCCAGACTGTTGCTGTAGTTGATCCCCACCATAAAGATCAGCAGCGCCATCAGCAGAAACAGGGCGCCAAAACGCGTCGGCAGGATAAAGATACAACGCTGGCCCAGCCGGATCCGCGGTGCCGGCGGGATACGACGCGCCAGCCAGCGATCGAGCCGGGGGCGCAGCCATGCATCGAGACGGCGCATGCTCAGGCCGCAATCACATCGACAGCGGCCAGCAGGCGGGCACTGAGTGCAGCCCCGGTACGCTGCGCGCTGTCGGCCTGCTCCTGCAGCCGGTGCTCCACCACCGCCGGCAGCACCGCCTGCAGATCCTCGGGGATCACATAGCTGCGCCCGGCCATCAGTGCCCAGGCCTGAGCAGCCCGCAGCAGGGCCAGCGCGCCGCGACTGGACAGACCATAGGCGAAATACTCGTTGCTGCGTGTATGGGCGATCAGCCGCTGCAGATAATCGAGCAGCGGATCGGATACGCGGATCGCGGGCACGGCCTGCTGCAGCGCCTGCAGCGTATCGGCATCGAGGCGCTGCTGCAGGCGGCCGAGCTGATCACGGCCGCGCTGACCGAGCAGAATCTGGCGCTCGGCTGCCGGATCGGGGTAACCGAGGCCAAGGCGCATCAGAAAACGGTCGAGCTGGGATTCGGGGAGCGGGTAGGTTCCGCTCTGGCTGATCGGGTTCTGTGTCGCAATCACGAAGAACGGTTCGGGCAGTGGCCTTGTGGCCCCCTCGACAGAGACCTGACGCTCTTCCATCGCTTCGAGGAGCGCGCTCTGGGTCTTCGGCGTCGCCCGGTTGATCTCATCGGCAAGAATCAGGGCATGAAAGATCGGCCCGGCATGAAAACTGAACTGCGCCGACTGCGCCTCATACACCGAGACGCCCAGAATATCGGCCGGTAGCAGGTCACTGGTGAACTGGATACGCTGGGCATCAAGGCCGAGTACGCGGGCCAGAGCATGGGCCAGGGTGGTCTTGCCCATCCCGGGCAGGTCTTCGAGCAGCAGATGGCCCCGACACAGCAGGCAGCAGAGGGCAAGACGGATCTGCTGCTCCTTGCCGACCAGTGCCAGGCCGATTTCGGCAACCGCTTCATCCAGTTGTTTGTGCATCACGACAGCGTCCCCGGTTCGACCTATCCATAAACAGTGTAACGGCCCGGGAGCTTAGGCAAGTTGCAGGCGAAAAAAAACCGAGTCCTTTGCAGAACTCGGTTTTCTCGGCCAGACACCGAATCAGTCGAGCGCTTCCAGCGCCCGCTTGAGATCGGCCTTGATATCCTCGATATGCTCAAGACCGAGCGCCACCCGCACCAGGTTTTCCTTGATACCGGCCTTCAGCCGTTCTTCCGGTGCCACCTTGGTGTGTGTGGTCGAAGCCGGATGCGTGATGGTGGTGCGGGTATCGCCGAGGTTCGCGGTAATCGACAGCATGCGCGTAGCGTCGATCACCTTCCACGCCTGCTCGCGGCCACCGGCCACTTCGAAGGCGACCACGCCGCCGAAACCGCTCTGCTGCTGCGCCGCCAGGGCGTGCTGCGGATGGCTCGGCAGACCGGCATAGTGCACCTTCTGCACCTGCGGCTGTTCCTGCAGCCATTCAGCCAGCGCCTGCGCATTGGCACAGTGCGCACGCACACGCAGGCTCAGGGTCTCGAGCCCCTTGAGGAAGATCCAGGCATTGAACGGACTCATGGTCGGCCCGGTCGCGCGCAGGTAGGCGATGACCTTTTCCATATCGGCCTTGCGACCGCAGACCACGCCGCCCATGGCACGGCCCTGACCATCGATGTATTTGGTTGCCGAGTGCACCACGATGTCGGCACCGAGGGCGAGCGGCTGTTGCAGAATCGGCGTACAGAAGCAGTTATCGACCACCAGCAGGGCATCCTGGGCATGGGCAATCGCCGCCAGCTCACGCAGATCCACCACTTCACCCAGCGGGTTGGACGGCGTTTCCAGAAACAGCAGGCGGGTGCTGGGCAGCATGGCCGCGCGCCAGGCCTCGAGGTCAACCAGGTCGACAAAGACCGTTTCGACACCGAACTTTTTCAGGTAGTTCTTGAAGATGGTGGTGGTGGCACCGAACACATTGCGCGACATCACCACCGAATCACCGGCACTGAGCTGGCTCATGCAGACCGCGAGAATGGCGGCCATGCCCGACGAGGTCGCCACCGCCGCTTCGGCGCCCTCAAGCAGCGCAATCCGCTCTTCAAAGGTACGCACCGTCGGGTTGGTATAGCGCGAGTAGACGTTACCGGGCTGCTCGCCGCTGAACACCGCCGCCGCCTCGGATGCGGAGCTGAACACGTAGCTCGAGGACATGAAAATCGGCTCGCACTGTTCATGCTCGCCGCTGCGGCGCTGCCCGCCGCGAACCGCCAGCGTCTCAAGCTGTACATCAGTCAGATCGGAGTCGTAACGCTCCGGGTTGATCTCTATCATCTTGGGTGCCTTGTTGTATGGGAAGCCTAGGCCGGAATCGCCCGCAGCGGCGGCACGATGGGTCGGGAGGCAGCGAGGAGCCGGTCGGCTTCCCTCTTGTTTTGAAATCCTGCCACATACTTACCATCGAACAGGGCACATTCAAAGTGTTCTATGGTCGGGTTCTGCTGACGCAGTACCGACAGCAGGGTCTCGAGCGGCAGATACAGCAGCTGATCGACTCCCAGCAGCGCAGCCACCTCCGCTTCGCTGCGGCCATGGGCAATCAGCTGCGCACGCTCGGGCAGGTCGATACCGTAGCAATCGGCAAAACGTACCGGGGGCGCCGTACTGCAGAGGGTAATCCGGGCCGCGCCGGCCGCGCGCAGGCGCTGCACCAGATAGCCGAGGGTGGTACCACGTACGATCGAATCATCCACCAGCAGCACATGCCGCCCCCGTACCGCGGCTTCATCGAGTACGAACTTCGCTTCAACCAGCGCCCGGCGCGCGCCTGCCGTGGGCTGAATAAAGCTGCGGCCGCTACCCTGGCGCTTGCGCAGCCACTCCCGGTAGGGGCGATCAAGCGCACGAGCCAGACTGCGTGCGGCCAGACAGCTGGTGCTCGGCACCGGGACCACCCAGGCATCTGCGACCGGGTAGCCACCCTCCCGCAACTGCGCGGCCATACGCTGGCCCAGACTGCTGCGCACCTGCGCCACCGAAATACCGTCCAGACGGGCCTCGGGCGCGGCGAAATAGACATACTCGAAACTGCTCGGGCTCAGCGGACCGGAGCCCTTCATGCGGCGGCTGTGCAGCGAGCCGCTGGCATCGATCAGCAGCACTTCACCCGGTGCCAGATCACGCACCAGCTCAAAACCCGCGGCTGCCAGTGCCCCGCTTTCGGAGGCCAGCATCCAGTCGATGCCCTCGGCCGTCACCCGCTGGCCCAGTTGCAGCGGGCGAATACCCAGCCGATCACGGAAGGCCAGCAGCTGCCCCGGCAGCCAGAGAATACAGGCAAAGCCGCCTTCGACCTGCTCGAGCAGGTCGGTAGCGCTGTCGAGCAGCGCCGGGCTACCGGCGTCGGTAACCAGTTGCTGCGCCAGCAGCTCAAGCAGCAGCGCACTGTCGGACGGCCAGGGACCGTTGCCCTCGGCCAGCGCGGAAAGCCGTTCCAACTGCGTCAGATTGCCGTTATGCACCAGTGCCAGCGGACGCCCTCCCGGTGCCGGCTGCAGCGGCTGCACCGCACCGACATCATCGCACCCGGAGGTCGCATAACGCAGGTGCCCCAGCCCCTGCTGGACCTGCATCGCGCGAGGCAGATCGGCAGCCAGCTGCTCGGCCAGCGCCCCAGCCTTGCGCAGACGACAGGTTTTACCGCCGCCGGCGAGCAGCAGGCCGGCTCCGCTCTGCCCCCGGTGCTGCAGCGCGGTCAGCGCCGACAACAGGCATTCGGCACGAGCCCCCTGACTCCAGAGCCCGACTACGGCACACATGGCCGGGTCTCCTGTGGCGGCACCGCTGGAAGGATCATCATATCTACAGCCCCTCTGCTCAGCGATCCAGCAGTGGTGCCAACAGCTCCACCACGGTGCGCTTGCTCCAGTCGGCGAGCAGTTCGAAATGGGGAATCAGCTGCGACCCCGTCCACCAGCTGTCGCCGCGCACCGGGGCAAAGCCCAGCAGGCCGACCAGAATCACCACCAGCAACAGGCCGCGTGCGGCGCCAAACGCGATCCCGAGGACACGGTCAGTTCCACTGAGACCGGTGGCCTTGACGAGCTGTGCGAGAATGAAATTGATCAGCGCACCGACCAGCAGCGTAGCCACAAACAGGGTAAGACAGGCGGCAATCACCCGCACCGAGGGAGTCTCAATATGATCGGCAAAAACCACCGACAGCGCGCCGCCAAACAGCCAGGCGATCACGATCGCCGCAATCCAGGAGATCAGCGACAGGAGTTCCTTGATAAAGCCCCGCTTGATGCTGATCAGACAGGAGATCAGGATCAGGGCCAGAATGGTCCAGTCTACCCAGTTAAAATGCACGGGAGCGTCCTTGTATAACGAAGAAAATCAGGGGTGGTAGCGCAGGATCAGACCCTGCAGGCCACGCTGCTGCTTGAGGCTGGCCGCAACCTGCTCGAGCTCGCTGCGCGCAACCAGAGGTCCGACATAGACCCGAGTCAGCAGGCGTCCGTCTTTCTGACGAAAGTCACGCTGGTAGGCGTGATAGCCCTGCTGCTGCAGCTCGGCCACCAGACGGCGGGCATTGGCCTGATCGCCGAAGGTACCCAGTTGCAGAGTCCAGGCAACGGCTTCACCGGCCTGATCAAGCTGCACTTCGCTCGCCGGAGCGCTGAGCTCGGCCTCCTCCAGAACCTCGGCCTGAGCTGAGGCATCGACAACCTGCTCCTGCCCTTCGGGCAGAAGCGCCTGATCCGGCAACGGGGTGGCATCGGGCCCCACCTGATCGACAAACGTGGGCGTTTCCGGCACGACCGGTGCCGGCGGCACGACCAGAGTAAAGTCGGATTCGGCAGGCGGACGATCAAACAGTACCGGCAGCACGAGTACGGCAAGGGCGCAGAGTACCAGGGCTCCGACCAGGCGTTGTTTCAGGGACTGGGGCATGGGTCGTTATTCCATAGCGACACGAAGACGCCATTATAACGACAATCGCGAGAAACTGGCGAAGATGACGTGAGCAGTGTACCGGGAGCAACCGGCGGATCAGTGATCCGCCAGCCAGTCGATGGCCGCCGCCACCGTATAGAACGACCCCAGCACCAGAATGCGATCGCCTGCACGGGCCAGATCGAGCGCCCGCTCCAGGGCCGCCGCCACAGTCGGCGCCGGTGACGCAGACGCACCCTGCTGCCGCAGCAACGCGTCCAGCTCTGCCGCTGGGGTTGCGCGCGGACAATCCAGCGGGGCATACACCCAATCGCCCACCTCTCCCGCAAGCGCTTTGACAACACCGGCTGCGTCCTTGTCACGCAGAATGGAGAACACCGCCAGCGTCTGCCCGGCACAGGGATCCTGGGCCAGATTTGTCGCCAGAAATGTTGCCGCATGGGGGTTATGCGCCACATCGAGGACAAGCTCGATCTCCTCACCCCGACCGTTGTGCACGGTGCGCTTCTGATAGCGTCCTGGCAGCGTGGCATGCATCAGGCCCTGCACAATGGCCGCACGCTCGATGGTCCAGGGCAGCAGTTCAACCGCCTCAAGCACCGCGCCGACATTCGCCAGCGGCAGGCGCGGTAGCGGCAGCTCGTCGATACGCACCGGCTCCTGATGCCGATCAACGCCCTGCCAGTTGAAGTGCACATCATGACGCTGAACACTGAACTGACTGCCATACCAGTACGGATGGGCTCCTATCTCGAGGGCGACCCGCGCGATACTGGTCGGTCGTTCCGGACTGCTGAAGAGCGCCGGCTTGCCGCGCCGGTAGATGCCCGCCTTTTCGCGGCCGATCTGTTCAAGGTCGGACCCCAGCCACTCCTGATGATCCAGGCCGATACTGGTGACAATGGCAATGTCGGGATCGACGAGGTTCACCGCATCGAGCCGTTCACCCAGCCCCACCTCAAGAATCGCGACATCAAGAGCCGCGTCTTCCAAGAGCCTGAAGGCCGCCAGCGTACCGAACTCGAAGTAGGTCAGGGAGGTATCGCCGCGCGCGGCATCGATTGCGGCGAAGGCGTCGCACAGAGGCTGATCGGCAATCTCCTGCCCGTCGATACGCACCCGCTCGTTATAACGCAGAAAATGCGGCGACGTGTAGACCCCGACATGCAGTCCGGCAGCACGCAGAATCGCTTCGAGCATGGCGACGGTCGAGCCCTTGCCGTTGGTACCGGCGACGGTGATCACGCATTTTGCCGGGCGTTCGAGCCCCATCGCGTCGGCCACCCGACCGATACGCTCCAGCCCGAGGTCTATCCCTACGGGATGGAGCTGTTCGAGACGCTCGAGCCAGAGATCAAGCGTTTGCGGTGTGCGCATCAAGGGCCTCTTGCGCCGGCTTGCGGAACCAGGTCAGACTCTGCAGCACGCGCGCGATGGTGGCGCGCAGATCCTTGCGCTCGACAATCATGTCGACGGTGCCGTGCTCAAGCAGGAATTCACTGCGCTGGAAGCCTTCGGGCAGCTTTTCACGCACGGTCTGTTCGATCACACGCGGGCCGGCAAAACCGATCAGCGCATTGGGCTCGGCAATATTGAGCTCACCCAGCATCGCCAGACTGGCGGAAACGCCACCGTAGACCGGATCGGTCAGCACCGAGATAAAGGGCAGGCGCTCGCCTTTCATGCGCTCGAGCGCGGCACTGGTCTTGGCCATCTGCATCAGCGAGAACAGCGCTTCCTGCATCCGTGCGCCACCACTGGCGGCAAAGCAGACCAGCGGCAGTTTGTGTTCGAGACAGCAGTTGACCGCCTGGACAAACTTTTCCCCGACGACCGCACCCATGGAACCACCCATGAACTGGAATTCGAATGCCACCGCCACAACCGGCAGCCCTTCGACGGTTCCGCGCATGGCCAGCAGCGCATCTTTCTCGCCGCTTTTCTTCTGCGCCTGAACAATACGGTCGCGGTACTTCTTGCTGTCCTTGAACTTCAGACGATCCTTGGGCTCCATATCTGCCGCCAGTTCTTCACGTCCCTGAGGGTCGAGGAAGAAATTGAGGCGGGTACGAGCCGGCAGGCGCATGTGATGATTGCATTTGGGGCAAACATCAAGATTCTTTTCCAACTCCGGGCGGTACAGCATCGCGTTGCAGCTGCCGCACTTGGCCCACAGTCCTTCAGGGACGTTGCTGCGGGTGGCCGCGTCACTGCGGGACAGGGAGTTCTTGATTTTGTCGACTAACCAGTTGCTCATGCATCAATCCTGAACTAGAAGGATGGGGCCGTTTCAAGGCCCCATCGCAGATTATGCGTCCATTGCCGCGCGCATCTCGGCCAGGCGCTCTTTGATCGCGTCTGCGGCGTGTTCGGGTTCGTTCTGATGAGCCGCAATCTGGTTGACCAGCACGCTACCGACCACCACCCCGTCGGCAGCCTTGGCCACCTGAGCGGCGGACTCGCCATCGCGGATACCAAAGCCAACCGCAACGGGCAGTTCGGTATGGCGCTTGATCATTGCCAGGCGCTCGGCCACTTCGGCCACGTTCAGGGTCGCACTGCCGGTCACCCCTTTCAGGGAAACGTAGTACAGGTACCCACTGGCTGCAGCACAGATCTTCTGTACCCGCGCCTCGGACGTGGTCGGTGCTACCAGGAACACCTCTTCGACACCGCGCGCCTTGAGCTCCTGACTCAGGGCCGCCGCTTCTTCCGGCGGCAGATCCACGGTCAGCACGGCGTCGACACCGGCAGCCTGTGCGCCTTCGGCAAAACGCGCGTAGCCCATCACTTCGATCGGGTTGAGGTAGCCCATCAGAACAACTGGGGTCTGATTATCCTGTTGGCGGAACTCGGCCACCATGGAAAAAACGTCACTCATTGTAACGCCGTGTGAGAGCGCACGTTCACAGGCCAGCTGAATGGCCGGGCCATCAGCCATCGGATCGGAGAACGGCACGCCCAGCTCGATGATATCGGCGCCACCGGCAACCAGCTCGTGCATGTAGCGCACGGTCATGTTCGGGTTCGGGTCACCCGCCGTGATGTACGGAATCAGGGCCTTGCGACCGGCCGCCTGCAGGCGGGAAAAAGTCTCTGCAATACGCTTCATGACGGCTCCTTAAAACTCCAGGCCTTCGATCTCGGCTACGGTGTGGATGTCCTTGTCACCACGACCGGACAGGTTAACCACGATCATCTGATCGGGGCTCATCTCCCGCGCCATTTTCTCGGCATGGGCCAGGGCATGGGCACTTTCCAGTGCCGGCATGATCCCTTCAAGGCGGGTCAGGCGGTGGAACGCGTGCAGTGCTTCGTTGTCATCGGCCGCCACGTATTCAGCACGGCCGGTATCCTTCAGCCAGGAGTGCTCAGGACCTACGCCCGGGTAGTCGAGACCGGCCGAGACAGAACTGGTACCCAGAATCTGGCCCGCCTTGTCGTACATCAGGTAGGTACGGTTGCCGTGCAGAACGCCCGGTGCACCGGTGCACAGCGGCGCGGCATGACGCCCGGTAGCGAGGCCATCACCACCGGCCTCGACACCGACGATACGTACCGACTCATCGGGAATAAACGGATAGAACAGGCCCATGGCGTTGGAGCCGCCACCGACGCAGGCAACCACCGCATCGGGCAGACGGCCGGCCTGATCCAGACACTGCTGGCGTGCTTCACGGCCGATCACGGTCTGAAAATCACGCACCATCACCGGATACGGGTGTGGGCCTGCCACGGTACCGATGATGTAGAAGGTATCATCGACATTGGTCACCCAGTCACGCATCGCTTCGTTCAGCGCATCCTTCAGGGTACGGGTTCCAGACTCGACCGGAATCACGGTCGCGCCCAGCAGTTTCATGCGGTAGACGTTCAGCGCCTGACGCTTGACGTCATCGGCACCCATATAGACCACGCACTCAAGACCGAGGCGCGCGGCAACCGTGGCAGAAGCCACACCGTGCTGACCGGCACCGGTTTCGGCGATAATCCGGGTCTTGCCCATGTACTTGGCCAGCAGGGCCTGACCAACGGTGTTGTTGACCTTGTGCGCGCCGGTGTGGTTCAGGTCTTCACGCTTGAGCCAGATCTGCGCACCGCCGACATCCTCGGACCATCGTGCGGCATGATACAGCGGTGAGGGTCGGCCAACGTAATGGGCCAGATCCTCGTCGAACTCCTGCTGGAACGCCGGATCCTGCCAGAGTTTCTGGTAGGTCTCGGTCAGTTCCTCGAGCGCTTCGCTCAGAGTTTCGGAGACAAAACGTCCACCATAAGGACCAAAGTGGCCCTCTGCATCAGGCAGCTTCATCAACTCTTCGATGGTCTTAGACACTGGCAACCTCTCTTGTAAAAGCCAGAATTTTTGCGGGATCCTTGATCCCCTTGCTGAGCTCGACCCCACCACTGACATCCACGGCAAACGGCCGCACGGCGCGGATCGCCGTTGCGATATTGGCCGCATCCAGCCCGCCGGCCAGAACAACCGGCAGCGGCAGTGAATCAGGAATCAATTGCCAGTCGAATACTTCACCGGTACCACCCGGAATGCCCGGTTTGTAGGCATCGAGCAACAGACCACGGCCTTCGCCGTAAACACGCGCCGCCTCAAGCAGGTCAAGCCCCGGCCGCACCCGCAGCGCCTTGATCCAGGGACGACCGAAACTACTGCAATATTCGGGTGACTCGTCACCATGGAACTGCAGCAGATCGAGCGACACCTCGGCCAGAACCGCCTCGACCTCGGCGGCCGGCGCATCGACAAACAGGCCGACACAGGTAACAAAGGCCGGCACCGAGGCCACAATCGCTCGCGCCTTCGCCACGGTTACCGCCCGAGGGCTCTTGGCATAGAAAACCAGACCGATCGCATCGGCACCCGCCGCCACGGCTTGCGCCGCGTCTTCGACGCGGGTGATACCACAGATCTTGATGCGTGTACGCGCCACGACTCAGACGTCCTTAATATCCGCTGACAAATGATCCGGATAGTAGCAGAGCCGACTGCCGCCGTCAGCCGGCTAAAGCATTCCGTTCAGGAACCAGGGCCCGAGCGGGCGTTCCGGCAGCGCGAAGTCCTGATCATAGCCGGCAGCAACAAAATAAAGCCCGTGGGGCTTGGCGGTGATATCGCCCGCCTTGCGATCACGTGCATCCAGCACCTCCTGCGCCCACACCGGCTCGCGCTTGCCACTGCCGACACTCATCAGCACGCCGGCAATATTGCGAATCATGTGGTGCAAAAAGCCGTTGGCCTGAACATCGAGCACGACAAAATTGCCGCACTCGACCACATCCAGGCGCGTGATTTCACGCACCGGGCTGTGGGCCTGACACTGCACCGCACGGTAGGAGGTAAAATCGTGCTCACCAATCAGATACTGCGCCGCCTCACGCATGCGCGCCACATCCAGCGTCTGATGGGTCCAGGTTACCCCCTTGGGCAGGTGCGCAGGACGCACGACATCACTCAGAATCACGTAACGGTAGCGCCGCCAGAGCGCCTTGAAGCGTGCGTGAAAATCGCTCGAAACCGGCTGTACCCAGGCAATGGAAATACTGTCGGGCAGGTTCGAGTTGGCCCCCATCATCCAGTTGAAGGGTTTGCGCACGGCGGTGGTGTCAAAATGGATGATCATGTTGGCGCCATGCACACCCGAATCGGTGCGCCCGGCACAGACCACATCCACAGCATGATTGGCGACCCGCGACAGGGCTGCTTCTACCGTCTGCTGCACCGTCGGCAGGCCGGACTTGAGCTTCTGCCAGCCGTAGAAATCGGTGCCATCATACTGAACACAGGCTGCATAACGAACAACAGCGGGGGATGCAGCCACATCCCCCGCCGGTTTATTAAGTTCACACATCAAATGGAATTGCTCAACGGCGCTTAGCCCAGTTTGGTCAACAGCTCCTGAGCGTCCTGTTTCTGCTCGTCGGTTCCTTCACTGATCACCTCTTCCAGGATTTCCCGCGCACCCTCGACATCTTCCATATCGATATAGGCCCGGGCCAGATCCAGTTTGGTCGAAGCTTCGTCGGTACCACCCAGAAGGTCAAAATCGTCATCGTCGCCGATCTCGAACTCTGCTGCGGCTGCCTCATCGTCGAGGGCCGCCAGCGACTCAAGATCGTCAAGATCCTCATCGGCCGCAAGGGTATCATCTGCGCCCACCGGAGCCATAGTCTCGGGTTCGTCAACGGCATCGAAGGCCATCTCTTCGAGCTCTTCAAGATCCGCCTCAAGACCCGCTTCGGTCATGGCCGCCTCATCGAGACTCAGATCCTCACCGAGTTCTGCATCGAGCTCCAGCGCCTGATCCAGATCGTCAGCTACCGCTTCACCGAGTGCGGCATCATCGAGTGTCAGCGCTTCATCGAGCGTTTCAGCAAATCCCGCAGATTCCTCCGCCTCGGCAGCAGCCCCCTCAACGGCCTCTTCGGTCAGAGAGAGATCAAACTCTTCATCCGCAGAAGATAGCGGCTGATCCAAGCCGAACTCCTCATCGAGTTCGAGCTCGTCTTCCAGCGCCAGTTCTTCATCGAGACTGGCATCAAAGGCCAGCAGCTCGTCCTCTTCTGCCGAGGTTTCGGT
>CAYWUD010000026.1:0-14137 GCA_964461355.1 uncultured Pseudomonadales bacterium
CAGGGCTTGCACGCAGGCCGAGTGGTGATTGTCGATCAGATTATCGATGCGGCCAGCAGTACCTTCGGTATTCGTATCGAAGTGCCCAACGAGGCGCTGAGTCTGCCTGCCGGGCTCAAGTGCCGTGTCCACTTTGCCGCACTTTAAGATGTCTCGCGTCTGCGTCCGCCGGGCCAAACCGCCAGCGCGTGCAGGCGGACAATAGCTATTTTTCTTTTTCCTTTCTTTTTAATTGGCTTATGTCGTTTTAAAGACGCGTCATGTCGTTCTTTTGTGTGCGCCGATTTGATTTCGCGCTGTAGTTTGCCTCTGTTTCCTGTCCTGCTTCTTCATTTAAAGACGCCATCTGTCTTTTGTTAATGGGTGCTAGCCGGCTGGCCCGCCATTAGCGGGGGCTGCTCGTGCTTCATCGTGGGCCGCCGCCAGGGATTGCGCTTGACGTCGCAGGGGCGCATTCCTATAGTGTCCCGAAGTGGATCAAAGTGGGTTTTTGTGGGGAATTTAGGGGTGAAAGTGGGGTGATTGGCCCCGCCGGGGGAAGCTTCAGCGTGTTCCGTGGACTCAACGCGATCAGCCTCGATGCCAAGGGGCGTATGGCCATTCCTGCACGTTATCGGCAGGGATTGGAGGAGCGTTGTGCCGGACAACTGGTGCTGACCATCGATACCGAAGAACCCTGCCTGTTGCTCTATCCCATGGATGTCTGGCTGCCGATCGAAGAGAAGCTCCAGGCGATGCCCAATACCCATCCCGCTACCCGTCGCATGCAGCGTCTGTTGCTGGGGCATGCCGCGGAGCTGGAGATGGATCGCAATGGTCGTATTTTGATTCCGCCGTTATTGCGCGAGCACGCACATCTGGACAAGCGCTGTACCCTGCTCGGGCAGGGACGCAAGTTCGAACTCTGGGATGAGGCGCGTTGGCAGGCACGGCGGGATGTCTATCTCGAAGAAGTGCAGGGTACTGAGTTGCCGGTAGAGCTTCAGTCCCTGGCGCTTTAGATTTCAGGTCATTTCATGTCAAAACAGTTTCGTCACCTGACCGTCCTGCTGCGCGAGGCGGTCGAGGCACTGATTACCGAGCAGAACGGATGCTATGTCGACGGCACCTTTGGTCGCGGTGGTCACAGCCGTCTGGTGCTGGCCGAGCTTGGGCCGTCGGCGTCCCTGATGGGGATCGACAAGGATCCCGAAGCGATTGCCGTGGCCAAGACGCTGGCCGAGGAAGATCCGCGTTTCAGTATCGAGCACGGCTCCTTTGCCGAGATCGGCGAGTTCGTGCGCCAGCGCGGCTGGGAAGGCAAGCTGGATGGCGTGCTGCTTGATCTCGGCGTGTCCTCGCCGCAGCTCGACGATGCCAGCCGGGGCTTTAGCTTCCTTAACGATGGCCCGCTGGATATGCGCATGGACACCACGCGTGGAGAAAGCGCGGCCGAGTGGGTTGCACGGGCCGGTGAAAAGGAAATTGCCGATGTGCTCAAGACCTACGGTGAAGAGCGTTTTGCCAAGCGTATGGCGCGGGCGATCGTGACCGCGCGCAGTGAAACGCCGATTACCACTACCCGCCAGCTGGCCAAGATCGTTGCCGACGCGCACCCGCGCTGGGAAAAGCACAAGCATCCGGCTACCCGAGCCTTCCAGGCAATCCGCATCCAGGTCAACCAGGAACTGGCCGATCTGGAGCGCTGTCTGGACGAGGCGCTGGAGGTGCTGCGTCCGGGCGGGCGGCTGGTGGTGATCAGCTTCCATTCGCTCGAAGACCGCATCGTCAAGCGCTTTATCCGCAAGCACGTCAAGGGCGACGAAGACATTCCGCCGGGCCTGCCGGTGACCGACGAGATGCTCAAGCGTCGGCTGCAGGCCGTGGGCAAGGCGGTTCGCGCCGGCTCCGATGAAGTTGAAGACAATATCCGTTCGCGTAGCGCCATCATGCGGGTGGCGGAAAAGCTCAAGTGAGTAGCGCGCATGCGCCCGGCACAAGCCGGGCGTCCTGGCTGCTGCTGGTGCTTCTGGTGATGGCGGTGTTCGTGTCGGCGCTGGCCGTGGTGCACAGTACCGATCGCAACCGCGGAGCCTGGAATCGGCTGCAGGCGCTGAAGACGGAAAAACAGCAGTTACAGGTGGAGTGGGGGCAGCTGCTGTTGCAGCAGAGCACCCTGACGACACCGGTTCGGATCGAGCAGCTGGCCGTATCCCGGTTGGCGATGAAGGTTCCGCAGCTGGATGAGATTGTGGTGATTCAACGATGAGTCAGACCGATCAGCAGCACATGCACAACCCCAGTTCCTGGCGCTATCGCCTGGTGCTGGGGCTTTTTGCGTTGGCGGCACTGGCCGTGGCGGCGCAGGTCGTGCGCTGGCAGGTGGTCGAGCGTCAGTTTCTGCAGAACGAAGGCGACAAGCGCAGCATCCGGCACGCCGAGATCGTGGCGCATCGCGGCATGATTCTCGACCGCAACGGCGAGCCCCTGGCCGTGAGCACGCCGATGATGGCGATCTGGGCCAATCCGCGCGAACTGATCGAACAGCAGGCACGCTGGCCGGAACTGGCGCGGGCTCTGGAGCTCAAGCCGGCGCGACTGGCCGAGCTGATCGAAAAGATGCGTGCGCGCGGTTTTATCTACCTCAAGCGGCAGCTGACGCCCCAGCAGGGTGCGCGCGTGCTGGCGCTGAAGGTGCCCGGTGTGTATGGGCGCGAGGAGTACCGCCGCTACTATCCGGCCGGCGAGGTCAGTGCCCATGTGGTCGGCTTTACCAATATCGATGATCAGGGGCAGGAGGGGATGGAGCTTGCCTTTGACGAGTGGGTCACCGGTACGCCCGGCAAGGTGCGGATGGTCAAGGATCGTCGTGGCGACCTGGTGCGCAGTACCGAAGTGCTGGCCAGCGCCGAACCGGGCAAGCCGTTGCAGCTGAGCCTGGATCTGCGGCTGCAGTACCGGGCCTATCGCAGTCTGCAGGAGGCGGTGAATCATTTTCGCGCGCGCAGCGGTTCGGCGGTGGTGCTCGATGTCGAGACCGGCGAAGTGCTGGCGATGGTCAATCAGCCCTCCTACAACCCCAACAACCGTACCCGTCTGAAGATTGCCGATGCGCGCAACCGTGCCGTGACCGATGTGTTCGAACCCGGTTCCACGGTCAAGCCGCTGACCGTAGCGGCAGCGCTGGAAAGCGGCCACTACCGCGCCAACAGCGTGCTGGATACATCGCCCGGCTGGATGGTGATCGGCAACAAGACGATCAAGGATATCCGCAACTACGGTGCCATCGATCTGGCCACGGTGATCAAGAAATCAAGCAACATCGGTGTGACCAAACTGGCACTGGATCTCGGTGGCGAGCGGATCTGGCAGATGTTCTGGGATGCCGGTCTCGGTCAGGCCACCAGCACCGGTTTCCCCGGTGAAAGTGCCGGTATACTGCCCAGCCATCGCCGCTGGCGCCCCCTGGAAACCGCCACGCTCTCATACGGTTACGGGCTCTCGGTGACGGCGCTGCAGCTTGCATCGGCGTATGCGACGATTGCCGCCGACGGGTTGCGCCGGCCGGTTTCGCTGATCAAACAGACGGAACTGCCCGCGGGTGAACAGGTCATAGACCCGGACGTTGCCCGCGCCGTGCAGCAGATGATGGCACAGGTGGTCGAGCGCGGGGGCACCGGAACCCGCGCCGCGATTCCCGGATACCGCGTGGCCGGCAAGACCGGTACTGCGCGCAAGCTGACCGCCGGTGACTACGACGACAGTCGCCATGTGGCCTTTTTCGCCGGATTTGCCCCGGTCAGTCATCCGCGGCTGGTGACCGTGGTGGTGATCAACGATCCCAGTAACGGCGAGTCCTACGGTGGTACCGTGGCGGCCCCGGTATTTGCCCGCATCATGGGCGATTCGCTGCGCCTTCTGGGTGTGGCGCCCGACAAACAGCAACGTTCGCATGCGCAGCTGGCGCGTGCGGCTCAGTAAGGCTCACGTTATGCAGAATCTGCCCCACGCCGTAACGCTCAATCAGGTCCTGCACCTGATCGGCCTGCCGGAGCAGTCCGTCTCTTTGGATCTGGTTGCGGTAGCGCTGGACAGTCGGCGAGTGACCCCGGGCACCCTGTTTCTGGCTCTGCCGGGAGCCTGTGTCGATGGCCGTGATTTTATCGAACAGGCCGTTGCTCGGGGCGCCGCTGCGGTACTGGCCGAGGCAGGCCGTGCTCTGGCGCCGAGCTCCGTGCCGGTGATCGCGGTCGACGGCCTGGCCGCACGGGCCGGCGAGCTGATCGCAGCGCTGTTTGATCATCCTGCGCATCAGTTAAAGGTGCTTGGCGTTACCGGCACCAATGGCAAGACCTCGGTGACCCAGTTTGTCGCCCAGCTGCTCGATGCGCTGGATCAGCCCTGCGGCCTGATGGGGACCCTCGGCCAGGGCTATCTTGGGCAGCTTGCCGAGAGCAAGAACACCACGGCTGATCCGATCAGTATTCAGGCCTATCTGGCGTCTCTGGTCGAGGACCGCTGCGCGTATCTGGCGATGGAGGTTTCCTCGCACGGTCTGGAGCAGCAGCGGGTGGCAGGGATCCGCTTTGATACCGCCATTTTTACCAACCTGACTCGCGATCACCTCGATTATCACGGCACCATGGAGGCCTATGCGGCCGCCAAGGCGCGCCTGTTTGCCTGGCCGAAGCTGCGTACGGCGGTGATCAATGCCGATGATCCCTATGCAGAAACCATGCAGGCGGCGCTTGGCTCCGATGTCCGTTGCCTGACCTACGGCCTGAACACCGCTGCCGATATTCGCGCGGAGGGGCTGTGTTTTTCCGATCAGGGCGTCTCGGCGCTGCTGCACACCCCCTGGGGGCGTGGGGCGCTGAACTCGCCGCTGCTCGGGCGTTTCAATCTCTATAACCTTCTGGCCGCGTTGACGGCTCTGGGGGCACAGGGTATTGCGCTTGACGCCCTGCTGGGCGCCGTGACGCGGCTCGAACCCGTAGCCGGCCGTCTGCAGTGTTTTGGCGGCGGCGCGCAGCCGCTGGTGGTGGTCGATTATGCCCACACCCCCGATGCGCTGAGCAATATCATCGCTGCCGTGCGCGAGCACTCCAGTGCCCGGGTAACCTGCGTCTTCGGCTGTGGCGGTGATCGCGACCGCGGCAAACGCGCGCTGATGGCCCGGGCGGCGGCCGATGCGGCCGATGCGCTGGTGGTGACCAGCGATAATCCGCGCAGTGAGCCGCCCGAGCAGATTCTTGAGGATATTCTGACCGGTCTGACTGCGGACGAGCGCAGCATCACGCCGGTTTTTGTCGATCGGGCCGAAGCGCTGGCCTTTGCCATCGACCGCGCCGCACCGGGCGAGGTGGTCGTGGTAGCCGGTAAAGGGCATGAGGATTATCAGGAGATCAACGGCGTGCGCTACCCCTACTCGGACCTTGATGAAGTGCGTCGCCTGCTGGCACAGGAGGTCTCGGCATGATCGCCGGTATGCAGATGAGCGAGCTGGTGGCGCTGCTCGACGGTGAACTGATGGGCGCCAATGTCGCGGTCGGTCCGCTCAGTATTGATTCGCGCACCCTCTGTGCGGGCGATCTTTTTATCGCGCTTAAAGGCCCCCATTTCGATGGCCACCGCTTTGTAGCGCCGGTCGCTGAACAGGGCGCTGCTGCGGCACTGGTGACCGAGTTTCAGGACGCGGCCTTGCCTCAGCTCAAGGTTGCCGATACCCGGCTCGCCTTGGGGCAGATTGGTCAGTACAATCGCCGCCGCTGGGGTGGGCCTCTGGTGGCGGTAACCGGCAACAGCGGCAAGACCTCGGTCAAGGAGATGCTGGCAGCGATCCTGAGCCAGGAAGGAGAAACGCTCGCCACCGAGGGCAATCTCAACAACGATTTCGGCGCGCCGCTGATGCTCAGCCGCCTCGAAGACCGGCATCAGTTTGCCGTGATCGAACTCGGAGCCAGTGCGCCGGGTGAGATCGCCTATAGCGGTGCGCTGGCCGAGCCCGATGTGGCGGTGATTACCAATGTGACCGGTGCACATCTGGGCGGTTTTGGCTCGATGGAACGGATCGCGGAGGCCAAAGGTGAACTGATCGATTGCCTGAGCACTCAGGGTGTGGTGGTGCTCAATGCCGATGATGCCTTCTTTGCCGACTGGCAGGCGCGTGCCGGTGCGCGTCAGGTGTTGAGTTTCGGTCTTGAGCAGGCGGCCGATGTCAGTGCCCGGGCGCTAGAACTCTCGCCCGAGGGCAGCCGCTTTGAACTTTTGCTGGCAGGTGCTGTCTATCCGCTCCGTCTGCCGCTCGCCGGGCGTCATCAGGTGCTGAATGCGCTTGCGGCTGCGGCGGCAGCGCTGGCTCTGGATGTGCAGGCCGAACAGATTGTCGCCGGGCTTGAGGCGGTTGCGCCGGTGCGCGGACGAGGCCAGGTGCTGGCCGGGCAGAAGGGCGCCCGGCTTATCGATGACAGCTATAACGCCAATCCCGGCTCGATGCGCGCAGCGGTTGATCTGCTGGCCGCCTACCCGGGGCGCCGGGTGCTGGTGCTGGGCGATATGGCAGAGCTGGGTCCTGATGAGCTGGCCGAGCACCGTGCTCTGGGCGCCTATGCGCGCAGCCGTGGCATTGACCAGCTCTTGGCGACCGGCCTGTTGAGCCGCGAGACGGTGGCCGGCTTTGGCGCCGGTGCCGCACATTATGCGTCCGGTACGGAGCTTCTGGACGCTCTTTTAACTGATTTGGATGAAGAAACCGTGGTGCTGTTTAAAGGGTCGCGCTCTGCGCAGATGGATCGTTTGTGTCAGGCCTGTCTGGCCTCAGAGGAGAACAACTGATGCTGCTCTGGTTAACCGAACTGTTCAGTCAATACGCCAGTGGTTTCGGTGTATTTCGTTATCTGACCCTGCGCGCCATTCTCGGTGTGCTGACTGCACTGGCCATCGCCCTGATTGTCGGTCCGCACCTGATCAATCATCTGCGTAACCGTCAGATCGGTCAGGCGATTCGCAGTGACGGTCCGCAGAGCCACCTGTCCAAGGCCGGCACCCCGACCATGGGCGGTGCCCTGATTCTGATAGCGATCGCCATCAGTACCCTGCTCTGGGCCGATCTTTCCAACCGCTTTGTCTGGGTGGTGCTGCTGGTGACCTTTGTCTTCGGCGCCGTCGGCTGGGTGGATGACTACCGCAAGGTGGTGGAAAAGAACAGTCGCGGTCTGCCCGCGCGCTGGAAGTACTTCTGGCAGTCGGTCGGCGGTATCGGTGCGGCGCTGTTTCTGTATATGACCGCGAGCAGTCCGGCAGAAACCGAACTGATCGTCCCCTTCTTCAAGGAGGTGGCCTGGCAGATGGGGCCGCTGTTCATGGTGCTGACCTATTTCGTCATCGTCGGAACCAGCAACGCGGTGAACCTGACCGATGGTCTGGATGGTCTGGCGATTCTGCCGACGGTGATGGTGGGGTCGGCGCTGGGGATCTTTGCCTACCTCAGCGGTCACGTGGAGTTCTCCAGTTACCTGCATATTCCCTACATTGCCGGCGCCGGTGAGCTGGTGGTGTTCTGCGCCGCGCTGGCCGGGGCGGGGCTTGGGTTCCTCTGGTTCAACACCTACCCGGCACAGGTCTTTATGGGTGATGTGGGCGCCCTGGCGCTGGGCGCGGCGCTCGGTGTGATCGCCGTGATCGTCCGTCAGGAGATTGTGCTCTTTATCATGGGCGGCATCTTCGTGATGGAGACCGTTTCCGTGATTCTGCAGGTCGGCTCCTTCAAGCTGACCGGGCGCCGTATCTTCCGCATGGCGCCGCTGCATCATCATTTTGAGCTCAAGGGCTGGCCGGAGCCGCGCGTGATCGTGCGCTTCTGGATCATTACCCTGGTGCTGGTTCTGGTGGGTCTGGCGACCCTGAAGCTGCGGTGATCCGATGAGCGATTTGATTACTTCCGATCAGATGAGCGTGGTGGTCGGGCTGGGCAAGACCGGTCTGGCCGTGGCGCGGTTTCTCAAGCGCGAAGGGCATCGCTTTGCCGTGATCGATACCCGCGACAACCCGCCGGGGCTGGAGGAGTTTCGTGCCGAGATGCCCGAGATCGAGCTGCATCTTGGCGGCTACCGGCAGGACTGGCTTGATGGCGCCGATGAGCTGGTGGTAAGCCCGGGGCTGTCCCTGAAAACACCGGAAATCGCTCGGGCGCTGGCGCAGGGCGCGCGCGCGATCGGCGATATCGAGCTCTTCTGCCGCAAGGTCAAGGCGCCGATCATTGCCATTACCGGCTCCAACGGTAAAAGCACCGTGACCACACTGGTCGGTGAAATGGCCGCAGCGGCCGGTGTTGCCGTCGAAGTGGGCGGCAATATCGGTACCCCGGTACTGGATCTTCTGGAGCGTCCCGAAGCCGAGCTGTATGTGCTCGAGCTGTCGAGTTTTCAGCCCGAGACCACCCACAGCCTGCGCGCCGTGGCGGCGACCATTCTGAATATTTCGCCCGATCATATGGATCGTTACCGCGATCTGGCCGAATACCACCAGGCCAAGCAGCGTATCTACCGTGGCTGCCGTCATGCGGTGATCAATGGCGATGATCTGCTCTGCGAAGGGCTGTTGCCAAGCGACTGTGCGGTGACCCGCTTTACCCTGGGTACGCCCGATCTCAAGCAGTACGGTCTGCGCGTGCATCAGGGTGAAACCTGGCTGGCACGTGGACTGGAGCCGCTGCTGCCGGTGCGCGCGATGAAGGTGCGCGGGCGTCACAACCAGGCCAATGCGCTGGCGGCACTGGCTCTGATCGAAGCCGCGGGTGTGGCGCTTGAGCCGGCACTGGAGGCGTTACAGGCCTTTACCGGTCTGGCGCACCGCTGTCAGTGGGCCGGCGATGTCGATGGCGTGATCTGGTTCAACGATTCCAAGGCGACCAATGTGGGCGCCGCGCTGGCTGCGATCGAAGGGCTGGGGGCCGAGCTTGAGGGCGAGGCACGGCTGATTCTGCTGGCCGGTGGCGATGGCAAGGGCGCCGAGTTTGACGAGCTGGCACCGGCGGTGGCGCGTTATGTGCGCACCGTGGTGCTGATCGGCAACGATGCCGAGCGCATCGCCGCCGCGCTGCCGGGGGCTGTGATCGAGCACGCCGGGTATGACTTTGCCCGGGCGCTGGAGCTGTGCCGCACCGCTGCCCGTCCCGGCGACCGCGTGGTACTGGCGCCGGCCTGCGCCAGTTTCGACATGTTCGATAACTTCAACCACCGTGGCGACTGCTTTATGGCAGCGGTACGGGAGATGATGGATGCCGATTAATCCGACACTGAATCAGTATGCCGGGAATCTGCAGCAGGTGCGGGTCGATCCGCTGCTGCTCGGATTGCTGGTGGCTGTGCTCGGTATCGGTCTGGTCATGATCGGTTCGGCCTCCTGGGAGATGGCCGAAAGCAACTATGGCTCGGCGCTGCATTTTGTCCTGCGCCAGGGCCTGTACTGCCTGGTGGGATTCTGCGGCGCGCTGGTGGTGCTGGCGGTACCGCTGGATATCTGGCGGCGTCAACGCTATCCCCTGCTGGCTCTGGCCTTTGCGCTGCTGGTGCTGGTGCTGGTGGTCGGGCGCGAGATCAACGGCAGTATCCGCTGGATTCCTCTGGGAGTGGTCAACCTGCAGGCGTCGGAAGTCGCCAAGCTGTGCATGGTGCTCTATCTGTCCGGCTACCTGGTCAGCCACCGTGAAAAGGCGCTGGGCAGCTGGCAGGGGTTTGTCAATCCGCTGCTGGTGCTGCTGGGCGCCATTGGCCTGTTGCTGCTCGAGCCCGATTTCGGGGCGGTGGTGGTGCTGACCACGGCGTTTCTGGGTGTGCTGTTTCTGGCCGGGCTGCCGTTTTTCCGCTTCCTGCTGATTGCCGTACTGGCGTTGGCCAGCTTTGCCGCACTGGTGTATTTCGAGCCCTACCGGATGGCGCGTCTGACCTCCTATCTCGATCCCTGGGCGCACCAGTTCGGCAGTGGCTATCAGCTGACGCAGGCGCTGATCGCCTTTGGTCGCGGCGGCTGGCTGGGGCAGGGGCTCGGCAACGGCATTCAGAAACTGTTTTATCTGCCTGAAGCGCATACCGACTTTATTTATGCGGTACTGGCCGAGGAGCTGGGTCTTGTGGGTGCGCTGATCACCCTGAGCCTTTTGATGGCGATTGCCTGGCGGGCGATGCATCTTGGCTGGTGCGCCGAACGGGTCGGCCAGCGTTTTGCGGCGTACAGCGCCTACGGTATCGGTCTGCTTCTTGGAACCCAGGTGCTGATCAATATCGGCGTGAATACCGGCCTGCTGCCGACCAAGGGGCTGGCATTGCCCTTTCTCAGTTACGGTGGCAGTAGCCTGATTATCAATTGTGTAGCGGCAGCCCTGTTGCTGCGTATCAGTTACGAAGTCCGGTTGTGCAACCTGGCGTTGGCGGCCGAGCAGGAGGTAAGCGTCAATGGCTGAGCCGTTGAGTGTGGTGATGGCCGGTGGTACCGGCGGGCATATCTTCCCGGCCCTGGCGACGGTGGATCAGCTGCGCGCACAGGGATGGCGGGCCCATTGGCTGGGTACGCCCGGCAGCATGGAGGCCGATCTGGTGCCCAAACAGGGGATCGAGATCAGCCTGCTGCCGGTCACCGGGCTGCGGGGCAAGGGGCTGTTGACGCGCCTGCTCGGTCCGCTGCGCATCGCGCTGTCCGTATTCAAGGCCTGGCGTCTGCTGCGTCGTCTGAAGCCGGACGTGGTGCTCGGTATGGGCGGCTATGTGGCCGGTCCCGGTGGGGTAGCGGCCAAGTTGCTCGGTATTCCGCTGGTGATCCATGAGCAGAATGCCGTAGCCGGCCTGACCAATCGCCTGCTGGCGCAGGTCGCCGACCGGGTGTTGACCGCTTTTCCGGCCACGCTGCCGAGCAGGCTCTGCCCGGTGGTCACCGGTAACCCGGTGCGTGCCACAATCGGTGCGCCGGAGGCTGCTGCAGAGTGTTTCGAGGGGGGGCGGCCGCTGCGGCTGCTGGTGGTTGGCGGAAGCCTGGGCGCCGCCGCGATCAACCAGGTGGTCCCCGAGCTGATTCAGGCCCTGCCGGGCCAGCTCGAGGTCCAGCATCAGACCGGTCAGCGTGATCTTGAGGCGACCCGGAAACGTTATACCGAACTCGGCGTCACCGCCGAGGTGGTGCCTTTTATCGAGGATATGGCTGCGGCCTATGCGCGTGCCGATCTGGTGCTCTGTCGCGCCGGAGCGCTGACCGTGGCGGAGCTGGCCAATGCCGGCAAGCCGGCCATTCTGGTGCCCTATCCGCACGCGGTGGATGATCACCAGACAGCCAATGCGCGCTATCTGGTCGATCAGGGTGGCGCCGTGCTGGTGCCCCAGGCGCAATTGAATCTGCAGCAGCTGGTGCAGCTGCTGCAACAGTATCTTGACCAGCCCCAGACTCTGGTGGCAATGGCCCGGGCGGCCCGGGCGCAGGGCAAGCCCGATGCGGCCGCCGTGGTGGCGCAGATGTGTAAGGAGGCCCGTCGTGGCTAATGGAAGTGCTGAACAGACGCTGACTGCAGCGCCGGTGTTTGCGGTGCCAGAGATGCGCCGTATCCGTCGGATTCATTTTGTCGGCATCGGTGGCTCGGGGATGTGCGGTATTGCCGAGGTCCTGCGTAATCAGGGCTATCAGATTGCCGGTTCCGATCTCAAGCCCTCGTCGGTTACCGAGCGCTTGCAGGGGCTCGGTATCGAGGTGTTCTTCGGTCATCGTGCCGAACATGTTCAGGGCGCCGATGTTGTGGTGACTTCCAGCGCCGTGGCGCGGGACAATCCGGAAGTGATCGCGGCCCATGAGCAGCGTATTCCGGTGGTGCCGCGTGCCGAGATGCTGGCTGAACTGATGCGCTATCGCCACGGCATTGCGGTGGCCGGAACCCACGGCAAGACCACGACCACCAGTCTGATTGCATCCATCCTGGGGCACGGTGGGCTCGACCCGACCTTTGTCATCGGCGGACGGCTGAACTCGGCCGGTACCAACGCAAAACTCGGTGGAAGTCGTTTTCTTGTCGCAGAAGCGGATGAAAGTGATGCATCTTTCCTGCATCTTCAGCCGATGGTGTCTATTGTCACCAATATAGACGCCGATCATATGGCGACATATGACGGTGATTTCAATCGTCTGAAACAGACTTTTGTCGAGTTCTTGCACAATTTGCCGTTTTACGGACTGGCCGTGCTGTGTATCGATGATCCGGTGGTGCGCGAGATTCTGCCGCTGGTCAAGCGTCAGGTGGTGACCTACGGGCAGTCGGAAGATGCCGATTATCGGGCCGTGGACATCAGTCAGGACGGTCTCTTTACCCGCTTTACCCTGGTGCGTCGTGAAGACGGTGCACGTCTGCCGATCACGCTGAATATTCCGGGGCTGCACAACGCCCTGAATGCGCTGGCGGCCTTTGTCGTTTCGCGCGAAGCGGGTGTCAGTGATGCCCAGATTGTCGAGGCGCTGGGTCAGTTTCAGGGGGTGGGTCGCCGTTTTCAGGTACAGGGCGAGTTCGACACCCCCTGCGGTCAGGTGATGCTGGTCGACGACTACGGCCACCATCCTACCGAAGTGCAGGCGGTCATCAATGCGGTGCGCAAGGGCTTTGCCGAGCGCCGGCTGGTGATGATCTATCAGCCGCACCGCTACAGCCGTACCCGCGATCTGTATGAAGATTTTGTCGATGTGCTGTCGCAGGTCGATCTGCTGCTGCTGATGGATATCTATCCGGCCGGTGAGGAGCCGATTCCCGGTGCCGACGGACGTGCGCTGTGTCGCAGTATCAGGCAGCGTGGCAAGCTCGACCCGGTCTTTGTGCAGCGCGGTCAGGATGTCAGCGCGTTGCTGCGCAATCTGTTGCAGCCGGGTGATCTGTTGATCACTCAGGGGGCCGGCGATATCGGCGCGCTGTCACTGGAACTGGCCGCCAAAGAGATTTTTGGAGTAGAGCAATGAGTTACCAACGCCAGGCAATGGATCTGGATCCGGCCCAGCTCGGCAAGGTGGTCGTGTTGTACGGAGGTACCTCGGCCGAGCGCCCGGTATCGTTGCAGAGTGGTCAGGCCGTTTTTGATGCGCTGATCGAGCGGGGTGTCGATGCCGTGCTGGTCGACAGCCGTGAGCACCTGATCGAACAGCTGCAGACGCTGCAGCCTGACCGCGTGTTTATCGCTCTGCATGGCCGCGGTGGCGAGGATGGTACCGTACAGGGGCTGCTGGAACTGCTGGGGCTGGCCTATACCGGCAGTGGCGTCGCGGCCTCGGGGCTGGGGATGGACAAGTACCGCTGCAAGCTGCTTTGGCAGGGACTGGGACTGCCGACGCCGGAGTACCGGGTGTTCGACAGTTATCGTCAGCCGAGTGCCGATGAGGTGCCGTATCCCTGTATTCTCAAGCCGGCCCATGAAGGTTCGAGTATCGGCATGAGCCGTGTCGAAGGGCCCGATGAACTGGCCGAGGCTCTGGCCTGTGCGCGTGAATTCGATGATCAGATCCTGGCCGAGCGCTGGATTACCGGTGATGAGTACACCGTAGCCGTGCTCAATGATCAGGCGCTGCCGCCGATCAAGCTCGAAACCGATCATCAGTTTTATGACTATGACGCCAAGTACCTGGCCAATGACACCCGCTATCTGTGCCCCTGCGGTCTGAATGCTGAAGACGAACAGGCACTCAAGCAGCTGGCAGAGCAGGCGTTTCGTGCGGTGGGCTGTGAAGGCTGGGGCCGTGTCGATTTTATGCGCGATGGCGAAGGGCGTTTCTGGCTGCTGGAAGTCAATACCGCGCCGGGGATGACCAGCCATTCGCTGGTACCGATGGCCGCACGTGCTGTCGGGCTGAGTTTTGCCGATCTGGTGCTGGAACTGGTACACGGAGCCCGGGTGCGTAGCTGATGCCGATCCGTCGCTCCAGCAACCCGCCACCGCGTGGGGCCAGTCGATCCACGGAGCCGTCAGAGCGCCGTTGGTCGCTGCCGCAGTTATCCCTGACGGCTGTGCGCCAGGGTCTGGCTGTGCTGGGGCTGGGAGTGGCAGGAGTGGCTCTGCTCTTCGGTGTTCTGGAGCTGTGGCGCTGGTGTTATCCGCGCCTTGATCAGCCCTTGAGTCGTGTCGAGGTAACCAGCGAGCTGCGTTAC
>CAYWUD010000027.1:0-13895 GCA_964461355.1 uncultured Pseudomonadales bacterium
GAAGTTTGTTGTTCCTTGTTGGTTTACTACTTCAATGGTTCTAAATTTGACATACTTTACGGCATGTGAAAAACGAGTTCATTTAGCAATGGCCATTTGTTGGTTACAAAAAGAATCGTTGCCGACTTGGTATGTATATGTATGGGAACCTCGATAACGAACGAAACGCATCATTACCCATTTGTTCGATAAGCGTAATGTGGGTCTTGCGGCTTGACACCCCATTAGATATTCGTTCTTTGTTACTGATAACTTTTGTGTTTACACGAAAGAGCTGCTTGCCCATAAACGACCAGTTTTCAAAATCCGAAGATAGGCATAACAAAGTTATAGATACGATTGCTAAATGAGTGTTCTATTCGTTCTCGACCTTTAAGGGAGGGGGAATAAAGGACTAGCCTGATGCTAGCTAGTCCTTTTTATGAAGCGTTTTTTTGAATTAGGACTGGCGGGTTACTTTTCGTTTATCCAAACTCGCATTTCACCTTCCCCACGGTTTGCCCACGCGTAGTAAGGAATCAAGGTGATGTCGCAAGTTTGCTCTTGCGGCGTGTACGGATATTGGTGGTACAACGCTTGTTTAGGTGCGTCTTGGATGACGACTTTAGAGCCGCTTGCTTTGAGCAATACGCTACCAGCAAATAATCCTTCGCCTTCCACCTCTTTCAGACCAGATTTGGCATCAACTTTAATGGTGTGTAACGCTTCGCCGTTGTCCGCCTGCTCAATACAGTAAACGAAAGGTCCTCGCTGCACCGCGACTTTACCAAAGTTGACGCTCAGCAATGGGTTCGCTTGGATAAAGAATGCTTCCATCGGAAGCGTTACTTCAATCTTATCGCCGCTATTCCAGGTGTTGGTGATATACAGGTATCCCTGTTTGCTGTTGGCTTTGACATCGATGGCGTTGCCATTAAGCGTCGCGCTCATATTGGCACACCAGCTTGGCACGCGTACCGCAATCGAACCGTTGACTTGGTTGGCGTCTGTTACGCTAATTGACACTTTATCGCTTTGTGGGATATTGGCGTCAATGCTCAGCGTGATCGGTTGCTGGTTTAGCTCCAATTTGGCTTGATTGGAGATAAACAGGTTCACCAGCGCCACATCGTCTTTGACGGTGAAAATGTACTGCCCCAAAGACGCCAGCGTACGAGCGACGTTGGTCGGACAGCATGAACAGCCAAACCATGCCTGACGTACCGGTTTGACGTGGTCGTATTTGTGGTTGGCATGAATCACTTTCGGCGTAACTTCCAGCGGATTGACGTAGAAGAAGTGTTTACCGTCTAACGCCATGCCCGCAAGGATGGTGTTGTACAGCGCGCGCTCCATAATGTCGCCGTACTCGCCGTCGCTCTCGATTTGCAGCATACGGTTGGCAAACATCAGTAAACCTACCGAAGCACAGGTCTCAGTATACGCGGTGTCGTTTGGCAAGTCGTAATCGGTGGTGAATGCTTCGCCACGGCTTTGAGAGCCAATCGCGCCAGTAATGTACATCTGTTTGTCGATGACGTTACGCCACAAGTCCTTACACCAATTGAACTTCTCTTGGTCTTTCGATAGGCGAGCCAGATGAGCTACACCCGCCAACAAGTAGACAAATCGAACCGCGTGACCAATTGCTTCTTTCTGTTCGCTCAAGTGTTTGTGCGCTTGGCTGTAGGTTTTGTCTTTGATCATCCAAGACGGGCCGTGGTCGTTGTAATGGTAGCCACCGTCACGCTTGGCTTGTTCTTGATCGTAGAAATGCGGATCTTGTTCTTTTCCACGCTGCTCAATAAAGAAGTCTGTTAGATCCGAGTAACGTTGGTTGCCCGTCACTTCGTATAGGCGCATTAACGCCAGTTCGATCTCTGGGTGGCCCGGATAACCTTGAATTTGACCTTCTTCAGGACCAAAGGTGTCGGCAATGTGGTCGGCAAATTTGCAAGAGATGTTGAGCAGCTTATCTTTGCCCGTCGCTTGATAGTAAGCCACTGCCGCCTCAAACAAATGCCCTGCACAATACAACTCGTGGCATTCACATAGGTCTTTCCAGCGATTCTCTGGTTCTTTGATCGTGAAATACGTGTTTAGGTAGCCGTTGTCGTCTTGCACTTTAGCGAGTAAGTCAACGATGTCATCAATGGTTTTTTCCAACGCCGGATCTGGATTTTTCGCTAAGATGTACGCCGCGGATTCCAGCCATTTGGTTACATCACTGTCTTGGAAAACCATGCCGTGGAATTCACCATCTTGTAGGCCTGCCGCAATCGCGTAGTTGTCGATCGCGTGGCTTGGCTCTGCACCTTCGATGTTGTCATTCAGCGCATCCCATTGATACGGAATCACAACGTCTTTCACTAATTTTTGATAGTTAAGCCAAAAAGAGTCTTGAATATCAATATTTTGTAATGCGATTTCAAGTGGCTTGATGGAAGTCATTTTCATGATAAAACCCATTAAATAGATGCTTGACCAGTTTCTAATTTTTTCATTGCTAAGTTGGAAAGCAGTTCTTTATCGACAAAGAAACGCTTCACTGTCAGAGCAAGGAGTAAATGCAGTACGCCTGGGATGATGGTTGAAAGTAGCGAGATACCTTGTAGCGAAAGCGGCGTTTGGTTCTCTGCACCAGCAGAGTAAGACACCGCTACCAATACGCCGCTGATGATAAGACCAGATAGCGCCCAAGCGAGTTTGATAAAGAATAGGTTGAACGCGAAGTTCATGCCTGATGTTCTGACCCCAGTTTTGAATACGCCGTATTCGTCGGCAAACGCCACCATGGTGAAGTGCAGCGGTAGGGCGAAACCGAATACCACACAGCAGATAAAGACGAGGCCAAGCCATAGAGTCGGGCTGTCTCCCGGTACGAAGTACACTACAAAGTGAGCGACAGCTAGGATTGCGTTAATCGCAAAGTAGATGTCTCGTACTTTAAAACGCTGGGTGAAGTAAGGAAGAATCAACGCGCCGATGATGCCGCCAAGCGTCGCCAGACCAAAGAACCATGATACGTAAGTCCCGCCTTCATTCAGTACGTAAGTGATAAAGTACATCGCCGCGCCGCCTTTGGTGTTGAAGATAGTGATCAGCAGCAGCGACATGATGAAAGTGAGGATCAATTGGTCGTTTTGACGGATGTTTTTTAGGTTCTTCTTCAGGTCAAACTTGGTTGTTTTTGCTTTGATATGTTCTTTAGTATTGAAGAAGCAGAAAAGGATCATCAGCATTGCCGCAAAGGCGAGAATACCCACGCCAACCTGGTAGCCTAGCGCTTGGTCGCCTTCACCAAAGTAAGTTACTAAGAACGGAAGACCCGCCGAAACAGCAAAACCAGCTACGCCTGAAATGGCAAAGCGGTAAGACTGACAAGAGATCACTTCCGCTGGATTATCCGTGATGCGAGTGATCAGCGCGCAATAAGGGACGTTGTTAAGGGTGTAAAGTAGCGACAAACCAAAGTAAGTGACAATCGCGTAGAACACTTTCCATCCGTAAGAAAGGTCAGGGACGGTAAAGGTCATAATACAGATTAGCGCTAGCGGCACCGCGGTCCATAAGATAAATGGGCGGAACTTGCCGTGTTTGGTTTCTGTTTTATCGGCAATCACGCCAACTAAAGGGTCGGTAACGGCGTCAAAGATGCGCAGCACGACGAAAATGGTACCAACGATCGCCGGTGTTAAACCAAAAATGTCGGTGTAGAAAAAGGTTAAGAAGTTAGAAATCAAGCCGGTAATGACTGTACCGCCAGCATCACCAAATCCGTATCCCATCCTTTCGCGGATCTTTAACCCATCTTTTTGTACTGGTGGCGATATCGCCTGCACATTTTCCATAATTAGTTACCCTTTGAATTTTTCACGTTGGAATGGCGTTAGTTTAGGAATGTGAATCTGAAATAAAGCGAACTCGATCACGTGAAAAATTTATAGCGATTTTATCCATTCATATAGCAACTTTTTCAGAACGATTATTTTGAAGATGCATTTCTGTTACTTATTGTTTTATAAAGAAAACAGCATGAGTCAGAGCTTGTTTTCTAGGTTTGGCAAACGTTTATATGCTCGCTATTTCTTATGCTTTCTAACGCTATCCAGCTAGCCCTTGCGAAACCGATCGAAATAGCACTCTGCAGTGGCTAGCGATATTGTCTATATATTTAGCCGATGCCTGAATGGTGCTCCCCACGCAGCTCCTATTAAATAAGTGAAAACAAACCTTCACTTTCAATCATTGGTAGGCAGTTATGAGTGTTGAAAAATATACGATTGGTCTGGACTTCGGCTCTGATTCTGTTCGTGCATTATTGGTAAATACGACCACAGGTCAGGAAGTGGCATGTGGCGTTCAATACTATCCGCGCTGGATGGAAGGACAATATTGTCACGCGGCGATGTCGCAGTTCCGCCAACACCCTCGCGACTACATCGAAGCGATGACAGCCGCAGTCAAAGAGACGCTGGCACAAGTATCAGAACAAGTACGACAAAGCGTCGTGGGTATCGGCGTCGACACCACAGGTTCAACACCTGCGCCAGTGGACAAAGACGGCAATGTACTGGCGCTGCTCCCAGAGTTTGAACACAATCCAAACGCAATGTTCATTTTGTGGAAAGACCACACCTCGATTCAAAAAGCGGAGCGCATCAACCAGCTTGCGCACAGCGGTGATTTCCCTGATTACACTCGCTATGTCGGCGGCATTTACTCATCTGAATGGTTCTGGGCGAAAGCCGCATGGATCGGCGAGCAAGACGCAAAAGTCGCCGAGCAAGCATACACTTGGGTCGAGTTATGTGACTGGATCCCAGCGTTAATCTCCGGCAACCAAGCACCGAATAAACTGCGTCGTGGCATCTGTGCAGCAGGGCACAAAGCGCTATGGCATGACGAGTGGAACGGTCTGCCGTCTCAAGAATTCTTATCTGCAATCTCACCGACTTTAGACGGTATTCGTGAGCGTATGTTTGACCGCGTATATACCTCTGACCAACAAGCAGGTCTGCTGTCGGCCGAATGGGCTGAGCGCTTTGGCTTACCGGAAGGTATCGCAGTCGCTATAGGCGAGTTTGACTGTCACATGGGCGCAGTCGGCGCGGGTGCGGGTGAGCACGATTTGGTGAAAGTGATCGGTACTTCTACCTGTGACATTTTGATGGTTGACCCAGAGCAATTGGGTGACAAAACCATCGAAGGGATTTGCGGCCAAGTGAAAGGCAGCGCGCTTCCTCAACTGGTGGCGCTCGAAGCGGGTCAATCCGCATTTGGTGATGTTTATGCGTGGTACAAACGCTTATTGATGTGGCCAATCCAACAATGGGTGGCTAAGCACCCTGAAGACCAGCATTTACTCGACAACCTCGACAATGTGCTGATTCCAATGTTGGCCGATGCGGCGATTGAACACCCACAAACGGAACATTCACCACTCAGCCTCGACTGGCACAACGGTCGCAGAACACCAAATGCCAACCAGCGTTTGAAAGGTGTGGTGAGTGGATTAAACCTTGGTAGCTCAGCGCCTGACATTTTCTACAGCTTGGTGGAATCGACGGCGCACGGTGCCAAGGCGATCATGGATTGTATGACAACCCAAGGCGTTGACGTGAATCGCGTATTAGCGATTGGCGGGATTGCGCAGAAATCACCACTGGTGATGCAGACCTGTGCCGACGTAATGGGACGTGATATCGCGGTGGTCGAATCTGACCAATGTTGTGCCTTGGGCGCAGCTATCTTCGCGGCTGTTGCTGCGGATGCACATACCAGCGTGAGTGAAGCGCAGGCGGCAATGGCGAGCCCAATCCGACACGTATACACCCCAGTTCAACGCCGTGCGGACTTCTATCAAGGCCGTCATCAAGCGTACTCGCAACTAGGTCAGCACATTGAAACCTTTACTGACCAACAGAAGGAGGCTTAAGCATGCAGGACGTGATCTCTAATCCGCTGCTACTCCCTGAACTCAGAGAGCAAGTTTGGCGCGCCAATATGGACTTGCAAGTTCATAAGTTGGTGACATTTACCTGGGGCAACGTTTCGGGTATCGACCGCAAGTCTGGCTTGGTGGTGATTAAGCCAAGCGGCGTTGCCTACGAAGATCTTTGTCCAGAGAACATGGTGATCGTCGACCTAGATGGTTCGGTGATTCAAGGCTCTCTGAAACCGTCTTCCGATACCGCGACCCACTTAGAGTTATACCGTGCATTTCCTCAATTGGGCGGTGTGGTGCATACCCATTCGTCTTATGCGACTTCATGGGCGCAAGCTGGCGCGGTGATTCCTGCGTTTGGTACTACCCATGCGGACTATTTCTACGGCCATATTCCATGTGCGCGCGCTTTGACTCAAAAAGAGATTGAAAGCGATTACGAGCTGAATACCGGCAAAGTGATCGTCGAGACGATTGGTGAGGGTGACCCGATGGCAATTCCTGGCATCTTGGTTCGCGAGCACGCGCCATTTACTTGGGGAACCGATCCGCACAACGCGGTACACAACGCGGTGGTGGTGGAAGAAGTCGCCAAAATGGCATTCCGCACCCTGACCATCAATCCGAGCACGCTGCCGATTCCACAAACCTTGCTGGATAAGCACTACCTGCGAAAGCACGGTAAAGACGCGTACTACGGACAAAAGTAACTAACAATTGTCGCCTGGCTAATTGGCGAGGCGACCATGCGACACAGAATAACAGAGGCACTTATGAAAGATTTAACAAACAAATCTGTATGGTTTATCACAGGTTCACAGCACCTTTACGGCCCTAAAGTATTGGAGCAAGTGGCGAAGAACAGCGAAGAGATCGTTGCAGGCTTTAACCAGAGCAACGATGTGTGTGTGCCGATTGTGTGTAAAGAGACGGTGAAGTCTCCTGAAGAGATCTTGAGCGTTTGCCAACAAGCGAACAACGACGAAAACTGTCTGGGTGTGGTGCTGTGGATGCACACTTTCTCGCCAGCCAAAATGTGGATTTCTGGTCTTAAGCAACTGAACAAACCGTTTGTTCATTTGCATACCCAGTTCAGCGAAGCGCTGCCTTGGGAAAGCATCGATATGAACTACATGAACCTAAACCAAAGTGCGCACGGTGACCGTGAATTTGGCTTTATCGGCACGCGTCTTGGTTTGGACCGCCGAGTTATCGTTGGTCATTGGCAAAAAGAATCTGTACGCAAGCAGCTTGACCACTGGTGCCGCGCAGCGATTGGCTGGCACGAAAGCCACACGCTACGTGTTGCTCGTTTTGGCGACAACATGCGTCAAGTAGCAGTAACAGAAGGCAACAAAGTCAGTGCGCAAATCGAGTTTGGCTTCGAAGTACACGCCTACGGTTTGGGTGAACTGACTGAAGTCGTCAACCAAGTGGAAGACAGTGCAATCAACGCTCTGCTAGAAGAGTACCGTGCTACGTATCGTATCGCGCCTGAGATCTTCGAAACGCCAGAACAGCTAGAAATTCTTAAGAACGAAGCGCGTCTTGAACTCGGTATGGAAACATTCCTGCAAGAGCGTGGCTGCATGGCATTCGTCAACACGTTTGAAAACCTGACGGGTTTAACTAACCTGCCTGGCCTTGCAACGCAACGTTTAATGGAAAAAGGCTACGGCTACGGCGGTGAAGGCGACTGGAAAACAGCCGCACTGACACGCATCATCAAAACCATGGGTCAAGGTTTACCGGGCGGTACGTCTTTCATGGAAGACTACACCTACAACCTAACCGCTGAAGGACAAGTGCTGGGCGCGCATATGTTGGAAGTGTGTCCGACAATTGCGGCTGATAAGCCATCGATTGAAATACATCGTCATACCATTGGTAAAACCGACGATGTGGCTCGCGCAATTTTCAGTGCCAAAGCTGGCCCTGCATTAGTGGCGACCTTGATTGATTTAGGTAACCGCTACCGCTTGTTGGTGAACGAAATTGATACCGTGACGCCACCATCAGAGCTACCAAACTTGCCAGTGGCACACGCGCTATGGGAACCACAACCAAATCTAGAAGTGTCGGCAGCGGCGTGGATTCATGCTGGTGGCGCGCACCATAGCGTATACACGCAAAACGTCACCTTAGATATGTTGGAAGACTTTGCTGAATTTGCGGGTATCGAGCTGGTTGTGATTGATAAGAACACCACCATTCGTGACTTCAAAACAGAGCTAAAACACAACAGCCTGTTCTACCGTTTTAGCAGCGGTATCTAACAGCACGCCAACGCCTATTTGGCTGACGAGTTCAGTTGAATAGGCGTTTCCTCTAATCGACTTCCGCACTTCGTATCTTCTTCCCCCAATGACTTGAACTATTCCCTCAACCCCTCGTTTTCGTTACTTATTTCGTTCTTGCGCGGAATAATCGAGTAAAATTGGATCTTTATGCGGATGCCAAAAGGAACAATTATGTCATACCAAGTGCTTGCACTAGACCTTGATGGAACCACGCTCAGAAACGACCACACGTTGAACCCTTGGGTTATCGAGTGTGTGCAGCAGCTAGCGAAAAAATATCACGTGATGGTGGTGACTGGGCGTCATCATACGGCGGCCAAGCCTTACTATGAAGAGCTTGGCATCGATACGCCAATCATCTGCTGCAATGGCGTGTATCGTTATGACTATGCGTCGGATACGGTTGAAACCAGCATGCCGATTCCTAAATCGCTGGCGAAAGACTTCTTAAGCTTAGCCAATCAGCACGCGCTAAGAATGGTGATGTATACCGAGTCTGGCATGGCGTACTTACAGCAAAATCCGATGCCTTACATGATCCCACTACAACGTTGGGCGATGAGCTATCCGATTGAGAAAAGACCTAATATTTACCAAATCGAAGACTTTCGCCACGAACTGGAGTTAGCGACCGAGGTTTGGAAGTTCGTGGTTCAGGGCGACGATGAAAACTTTCACACCTTTATGCAGGAACCTGCGATTGTCGAGCATTTTTCTGGTTCGTTTTCTGGCGAGAATCGCGTGGATTTGGCGATGAAAGGCCACAGCAAAGGTCAAGCGTTGAAAGACTATCTTGCCACACTGCAACTTGATATCGAACAAGCGGTTGCGGTTGGTGACAACTATAATGATGTATCCATGTTGAGCATGGCAGGTTGTGGTGTGGCGATGTTGCACGCCGATGAAGGTGTTAAGCGTCATGCCGATAGAGTGACCACGACCGACAACCATGGCGAAGGGTTAGCACAATTACTCAAACAACTCTTCCCACTTTGATTTACTTTTTTGCCGCGCGACTTTTGCGGCACTTGTTACTGCTGTCATACGGAAGAGAGAATGCAAAACGATCCATTGAAACCTGGATATGACTTCAATGCTCATTTAGTTGCGGGCTTAACGCCGATCTCAAAAGGCAACGATCTAGACTTTGTGATAGACCGTCCGAATGGGATGAAGGGCTTTATCATCAACCTGACGGTTAAAGGGCAGGGCACCGTATTCCACGGTGATGAGTCTTTTACGGTCAACGAAGGCGATTTATTGCTCTTTCCCACCGGCGTACCTCATTATTATCACCGCTCAGAAGAGGCGGAGGATTGGTACCACCGTTGGATTTATTTTCGCCCTCGCGCATATTGGATTAACCGTCTTAAATGGGAAAACTGCATCAACGGTGTGTTTATCACAAAAGGCGTGCACATTGACGATCAAGAAAAGCTTGAGCTGCTGTTTAAGCAGATAGAAGAGCTGAGCAAACAGGACGAGCCATACAGCGATGAACTCACGCTCAACTTGCTAGAGCAGTTACTGATTCGATGCAAAATGAATCAGCCTAATCTGATTAAGAAGCGCGTAGATCCACGTATCACCGAGGTCTTGAACTACATGGCCAAGCACCTCAACGAAGATTTCAGTAATGAGAAATTGGCAGAGTTAGTCTGTTTGTCGCCGTCTCGCTTAGGACATTTGTTCCGCGATGAAGTCGGCATGACGATTACCCAATGGCGAGATGACCAACGTATCAGCCGTGCCAAGCAGTTGCTGGTGACGTCGAACTACTCCATCAACCAAATCTCTCGCTTGATTGGTTATTCTGACCCGCTCTACTTTTCACGCGTGTTCAAGAACAAAGCGGGGTTAAGCCCGAAACTCTATCGTGAGAAAGTGATGTAAGCGTGATCGGGCAGGAATTTCACCTGCCCGAATCGTTTGTGATTACTTGCCGTGATGGGACGTAAACTGGTAGCTGGTTTGATGCTGGTAGAACGACTTTTGGGTAATAAAGCGTTTGTTCGCTTCTGGCCATTCTGGATGGTTAGGGCAGTCCGGTAAGAACTGAGTTTCAAGCGCCAATCCTTGATAATCTTGATATTCACCAGTGCGTGAAGGTGTTCCTGCCAAGAAGTTACCGCTATAGAACTGAATCGCCGGTTTGTCGGTAAATACAGACATCACCACCTGTTTATCTGAGCTAATCAGGCGCGCGATCGTGCTTGCGCCGTCAGTCAGCTCCTCTGGCAAAGTAAATGCGTGGTCATAACCTTTCGTGAGCTTTTGGTCTTCATCTTCCAGTAAACGCGCCCCGATTCGCTGTGCGGTATTGAAGTCAAAACTGCTTTGTTGCACCGCTTTGAGTTTGCCTGTCGGGATAAGCTCTTCATCAGTAGGCAGATATTCGTTGGCTCGCAGTTGCAGTTCATGGTCGAGAATGGTTTTGCCAGACTCAGCGCCATCTAAATTAAAGTAGGCGTGGTTGGTCAGGTTGATCGGGCAGTCTTGGTCACAAATCGCCGAGTATTCGATGCACAATTGGTTGTTTTCCGTCAGCGTATACGCGACTTCGGCGGTGAGGTTTCCTGGGAATCCTTGGTCACCGTCTGGAGACATTAAACAGTACGTAATGTGAGAGTCGCTTTTGGCTTTCACCAACCAGCGGCGCTTATCAAAACCTTCAATACCACCATGTAGGCTGTTGCCGTTATCGTTACGGGTAATCGAATACGTTTGTCCATTTAAGCTGAATTGCCCTTTGGCAATACGATTGGCAAAGCGGCCGATGGTCGCGCCTAAAAACGCCGAATGAGACTGATAATCGCGCAGCGATGTCATGCCGAGCAGTACTTCTCGCTGCCCTGAAGGCGTAGGAAGTTGGCAGCTTAGCCATGTGGCACCGATGTCCATAAACGTGGCCGTCATGCCGTGATGATTGCGTAAGATATGAACCTTAGCAGGTTCTCCATCAGTGAAGAGATCGCGCTCGATAGCGGCTTTGATCGAGTCGGGTGGAATGATGCTGTTGGGCATAAAGGCTCCTTTCAAAAACACAGTACCCGCGAATTGCAGGTACTGAGATAACAGAGTTAAATCGCTTCGCCGAAGATAGGAAAACCGTCTTTCCAGATGAGGCGTTTGATGCGTGTGTGGCGGTTCGGATCCCAAAGCGGGTCGCCCTCTATTTCGGTGTAATCGCGCGCGTGATACACCAGCAAGTCGTGGCCTTGTTCATCGACGGTAAAGCTATTGTGGCCCGGTCCGTAAACCTTTTTCTCCCAGTTAGTTTTAAACACGGGTTGCTCGGCTTTTACCCAGCTTTTCGGGTCAAGCAAGTCACTGTTTTCATCCGCGTAGAGCAGGCCCATACAGTAGTTTTCGTCGGTCGCGCTGGCGGAGTAAGTCATCCAGAACTTTCCGTGACGGTGGATCACCGATGGTCCTTCGTTAACCCAAAAGCCGATTTGCTCCCACTTAAACTCCGGAATGGTCAGACACTGTGGCGCCGTACGTAGTTTGGTTGGCGTTTCTAACTCTGCAATGTACAAGTTAGAGTTGCCGCCGATGTTGTTGTCCTTTTGCGCCCAAACATAGTAGTTAACGCCGTTGTGGCTGAATGAAGTCGCATCCAAACAGAACGTATCCATGCCAGTGTCGATTTGCCCTTCGAATGTCCATTCCGGTGTGATCGGATTCGGGTTCGAATTAGAAATCGCGTACATACGGTGCTGGAACAAACCATCGATGATTTCTCTTGATGGCGCGGCGGCAAAGTAGACATACCAAGCGTTGTCGATAAAGTGCAGCTCTGGCGCCCAGATTAAGTCACTGTAAGGGCCTGTGTCGGGTTTGTACCACGCGTTAATTAATTCGCTGGTGGTGTCGAGCTCAGCAATGGTTTTTGCTCGACGGATCTCAATGCGATCATATTCCGGTACCGAAGCGGTGAAATAGTAGTAGCCGTCCGTGTGTTTGTAGATGTGCGGGTCGGCACGTTGCTCGATAATGGGATTTACGAAATCAGTCATACTGCTTACCTTAATTTGCGTAACGTGATTGAGGTTTTGAAGATTTAACATCGCTTAGATTTTTCTCTTCTTCTAGGATGTTGGTCGCTGTCATTGCTTGGTAGTACTTGTCGGTCACTTTGTATTTGAACATTAATGAACCCATCAAGAAGTGGAACAAGCCGGGGATGACCGTTAGCATCAGCGCGATACCTGTCAGGGCGTAATCTGACTGTGCTTCGTTCGGTACGTAGTTGAAGAAGGTGAGTAGCCAGCCGACTACCGCGCCGCCGATACCCATGCCCAATTTTTGGCTAAATGAGATACCGCCAAACGCCAGCCCAGATACGCGTTGACCCGTTTTGTACGCGCCGTAGTCGACGGCTTCTGCAATCGCTGACCAGAATACTGGAGCATGCAAATCCACCACGAACGACACCAAGAAATACAACACGAAAGCCAGCGCCAAGTCTTCGCGACCGACAAACAAGTACAGCATCGCGCTAAGCAGTAGCACCGCGACTTGGCTGTAGCGGAACAGTTTAATTTTGCAGTACTTCTTCGTGATCCAAGTCGAGGCAACCATCGCCAGAATCGCCGCACTTACACCCGTTGCGAGGAATGCGGAAATCGTACCCGCGTCGCCACCAAGGTAATACTTGGCGTAGTACGCAGCAACAGAACCACGGATTACATAGCCGATAGTGCCCGTTACACATACCGCGCACAGTACCAACCACTGGTCGTTTTTCATCAGCAGTTTGACTTGGTCTTTAAACGATTTTTTATCGACCACGTGTTCGATACGCTCTTTGGTGGTCGCGAAACAGAACAAGAACAGCAGTGTGCCCATCAGCCCCATTAGACCCATCGAATATTGGTAACCCAATTGGATGTTGTCTTGACCCCACGCCGCTGATAATTGCGGTACGATGATGGTGACAAGAAACGCCGCGATTTTGGCGAAGAATAAGCGATAGCCGTTTGCAGACAGGCGCTCTTTCGGGTCATCGGTCATCACACTGATTAGTGAGATGTATGGAATCGTCACGGCGGTAAACATCACGGTGACAAGAATGTAGGTCGCGTAGGCGTAAACCAGCTTGGTGTTGTAATCGCCATCAGGTGTGCTGAACGCGAGGTAAACCGAGATACCGAAAGGGATCGCTAGAAAGAGTAGGTATTGACGGTAGCGACCCCAACGAGAGGTAAATTTATCGGTAATCATGCCCATTAGTGGGTCGGTCACCGCGTCGATCAATCGAACCACGATGAATAGCATGGCTAAATCTTCGGGTTTGATGCCAAAAATATCCGTATAGAAGAAGGTAATGATTAACATCATTGATGAAATCACCACGTTGACTGCCATGTCACCGGCACCAAAGCCGATCTTCTCAAGGACAGGTAATTTATATTTGTACATAGGGACTAATCCTTTGTTCTCACGATGACGCAGATACTACTTAGGAATTAGTGCGCAGGCTGTTATCACTCTCATAGATAAATGTAGATAGCAATTTTGTGCATGCCTTCAGCCAATCTGTTTATGTGAGAGAAATACTTTGATTGACCATGCAGTCAAAATGGCCAATGTCCCAAGCTGAAATGAATAAATTCTCGTTAAATTCCGTCCCGGTGCAGCGGCGTCTGACGTAGGGGAGTTGATGC
>CAYWUD010000028.1:0-13555 GCA_964461355.1 uncultured Pseudomonadales bacterium
CCCTGCACGGCATGCTACTGACGGCACTGGCTCTGACTGCCACCCTGACCTACGGCGCCGATCGGCGCCTGCAGCAAGCCTTCACCATCGGTGCACTGTTGCCGGCGGGGAGCTATCTGCTCGGGCAACCGACGTCACAGGCCCAGCTCTGGGCCCTCGCACTCTTCAGTGTGCTGCTGCTCAGCCTGGCCGCCGGCTACTGGTTGCACAGTCTGCGCCGAGCGCAACAGCGCAGCCGGGAAGAGATCGCGGTACTGACCCTGCAACTTCGTGACGCACGCTCGGCCTGCCGCCCGAATCCCGAGCCTGCTGCGGTCTCGATAACGCCCAAAGACGCCAGCACACGCGAACCGGCAGCCGCCGACAGCACCCGCGAAACGCATCGCCACCAGCTGATGCTCAATGCCCTGCGCAGCTCGCAGGAGCGCCTGAATCAGGCCCTGGATGCCAGTGGCATGGGGCTCTGGGACTGGGATTTACAGCATAACCGGGTCTTTCATTCACGCCTGCACAGCCTGCTCGGATACCCCCCGGAGCAGCTGCAGGACAACGCCCAGCAGTACCAGGCGCTGATTCACACCGCCGATCTGCCCCGAGTACGCCGTACTCTGGCGGCCCATCTGAAAGGGCGCAGCGACCTGTATCGGGCCTGCTACCGCATTCGCCACGCACAGGGGCACTGGGTGTGGCTCGAGGATCAGGGACGCGCCATTGCCTGGAGTGGCGAGGGCAAGGTGTTGCGCCTGGCCGGTACCCGCCGAGACATCAGTCGCGAACGCGCGTTCCAGCAGCAGAGCCGGCTGGCACATACCGTGTTCCACAACAGCAATGAAGGGATCTTCATTCTCGACGAGCGCTTCACCCTGCAATCGGTGAACCGTGCCTTCTGCCGTATCCTGCAGCAGGAAGAAGCGGACCTGCTGGGGCGCCGCCTGGATCAGTCGCCCCGCCTGCACAGCCAGCAGCCTACGCTGATGCGCCGCATCGTGCGCGATCTCAAGCGCGGCCAGAGCTGGCAGGGCAGCTTCAATTTCCAGCGTCTGAACGGCAGCCACGTCAGCCTCTGGGTTCAACTGCATGGCGTGCGTGATCCGCAGGGGCTGATCAGTCAGTATGCCGGAGTTATCGCCGATCAGAGCCATATCGAACAGACGCAGGAACGCCTGCATTATCTGGCGAAATACGACAGTCTGACCGGCCTGGCAAACCGAGCCCACTTCAATACGCGGCTGACAAAACTGCTGCAGCAGGCGCTGCATCATCAGCAGTCGCTGGCGCTGATCCTGATTGACGTCGACCGCTTCAAACAGATCAATACCAGTCTCGGGCACCATCAGGGCGATCAGCTGCTGCGCGCTCTGGCCAAACGGATGCTCGATGCCCATCTGCCCTGTCAGCTGCTGGCACGACTGTCGGGCGATGAATTTGCCCTGGTCACCGAATGCGATCTCGATCAGGACGCTACTCGCCGCCTGATCGAAAAACTGCAGCGACTGCTGGCGCAGCCGATCGAGCTGGCCGGCGAGGAGCTCTCTCCCTCGGTGAGCATCGGCCTGTGCCGATTCCCGGATCAGGCCCGGGATCTGCAGAGTCTGGTCAATCAGGCCGGTCGCGCACTGCTGCATGCCAAGGAGGGAGGCGGCCACCGTTATGCCGAATTTCACTTCGATATGCTGCACAACGCCCATCAGTATCTGCGCGAGGAGCAGGCGCTGCGTCGGGCAGTCGAGCACAAGGCGCTGCGCGTCTACTACCAGCCCAAGCTGAATCTGGATCAGAACCGGATCGACAGCGCCGAAGCGCTGGTGCGCTGGCAGCACCCGGAACAGGGGCTGATCAGCCCGGATCGTTTTATTGCCCTGGCCGAACAGGTCGGACTGATCAACGAGATCGGCGACCAGGTTCTGGAGCAGGCGATTGCTCAGGCCAGTCACTGGTATAAACACGGCCACTGGCTCGCGGTGGCGGTCAATCTGTCCGCCCCCCAGCTGCGTCAGGAGAGCCTGCCCGAACGCCTGCAAACGCTGCTGCAACGCTACGACCTGCCCGCTCAGCTGCTCGAACTCGAGCTCACCGAAAGCCAGCTGCTGGCCGACGGCCCGCGCCATATCGCCCTGCTGCACAAAATCCGGGCACTGGGCATCAAGGTCAGCATCGATGACTTCGGTACCGGCTATTCCTCGCTGAGTTACCTGAAGAATCTGCCGGTCGATGGCGTCAAGATCGACCAGAGCTTTATTCGCGACATCCTCATCGATACCGACGATCTGGCCATCAGCCGCGCCATCATCGCCCTGGCCCACGGCCTCAGGCTTCGGGTCACCGCCGAGGGCGTCGAAAGTGCAGGCCACCTGCAACTGCTGCGCGGGCTTGGCGTCAATCAGGTGCAGGGCTATTTCGTCAGCCGCCCCCTGCCGGCCAACCAGTTCGCCGAGCGCTTCCTGTTTCAGCCCTACGCTGCAGAGCCCGAGGCAAAAAATCCGACTGGCGAGCTCGGCTAATTTATGTAGTATTACTACACGCCGCTGCGGGCCACTGCTGCACCGCTCGGCCCCCCTGTCCGCAGTCAGAGCCCGCCCGCCGATGAACACTCCCACCAACCTGTTGCAGGCCATTGTCGATCACCATGCAAAGCTGCGCCGTTCGGAGCAGAAAGTGGCCGCTCTGGTGCTGGAGCAACCGCAGCGGGTGATTCACATCAGCATCGCCGATCTGGCCGCCCAGACCGGCGTCAGCGAGCCGACCGTACTGCGTTTTTGCCGCGCCATCGGCTGCGCCGGCTTTCAGGATTTCAAGCTGCAACTGGCCCAGAGCCTGGCCTCGGGCTCGAGCTTTGGTCAGTTCGAGGTGTCCACCGAAGATGCCCCCGAGGACTACCAGCGCAAGATTTTCGACGCCACCATCAACAGCCTGATTCAGGTGCGCGACCAGCTCGATCAACCCCAGCTGCAGGCCGCCATCCGCGCACTGTCAAAAGCCAAACGGGTAGAGTTCTACGGCTTTGGCGCCTCGGGGATGGTAGGACAGGATGCGGTACACAAGTTCTTCCGCCTGCAGGTATCGGCCACGGCCTACTCCGACCCGCACATGCAGTCGATGTCCGCCGCCACTCTGGGGCCGGGTGATGTCGTGGTCGCCATCTCGGCCAGCGGCCGCACCAAGGAACTGCTGCACAGCATCGAGCTGGTACAGAAGCAGGGCGCCATCGGCATCGGCCTGTGTCCCGGCAAGACGCCGCTGGCCGAACTCTGTGCCCTGCCGCTGAATATCGAAGTGCAGGAAAACACCGATATCTACACGCCACTGACCTCGCGTATCGCCCACCTGACGGTGATCGATGTCCTGGCGATGGGCGTCGCGATGAGCCGGGGCCCCGATCTGGCCGGTCATCTGAAATCGGTGAAACGCAATCTGCGCGGACTGCGCATCAGCGGCAAACACAGCGGAACAGAGCATAATCCGCAGAAAGATAAGTAATACTACGTAATTTTTCCTTGATCTAAGCTGCGGAATTTAATAGGTTTGTCACCGTAGTCAGGCATCTTCACCAATAACGAAGAGAACCAAAGAGGGATGCGACATGGAGACAGCCACACTGGATATGCAGGAAGAGGTATTCATGGAACTGCCGCTCGACAGTGCCGACCTGCCAGAGAAAAACTCGGAACGTTCCCTGTATATTCGGCGTGCCATCGAGGATCGCCAGGAGTCGCGTCGACTCGCCAGCCTGATCGGTGATGATTATTGGGAACTCGACTAGTGTCATCCCGGGGGAGCCAAGGCTCCCCCTTTTCATTGCAGTACGTATCAGACCCTGATCGCCCTAAGTAAAAGCCACAGCTGGCCCCGCCAATAAATGTAATATTATTACATTACTTTTTTCCGGATCGGGATTTCCCATGCGCGTATGTCATCTGCTGGCAGGCTCCGTCCTCGGCCTGCTCGGTTCCTTCGCTCTGGCCGAACCGCCGCAGGTACTGGCCAGTATCAAACCCCTGCAGCTGATCGCCGCCGCCATCACCGAAGGTGTCAGTCAACCGGCGGTACTGCTGCCGCCCGGCGCCAATCCGCACAGCTATCAGCTGCGCCCTTCCGAGCGCCGCACCCTGCATGAAGCCGATCTGATCCTCTGGGTAGGACCGGCACTTGAACCCTATCTTGCCAAGCTGCTTCTCGAGCACCGCGCACCTGTCGCGGCGATGACCCTGCCGGGTCTGACCCTGAGTCACCTGGACGAACCCGAGGCACCGCTGCACACCCACAACGAGACAGATACCGAGGCCGACGCGCACCACCCGGACCATGACGCTCATCAGCATCAGGGCGACGATCCGCATATCTGGCTGTACCCGGAAAATGCCCGGGCCATTGCCACTGCACTGACCACCCGCCTGCAGCAGCTCGATCCGGCCAACGCAGCACAGTACGCAGGCAACCTTGAGCAGTTCAGCCAGAGCCTCGACACACTGCTGGTCGAGGTGCCACAGCGCTTTACCAACCTCGATCAGCAGGGCTTCTATGTCTTTCACGATGCCTGGGGCTATCTGGCCCGCGCCTTTGCTCTGCAGGTACGTGGTCATATCACCCTGAGTCCAGAACAGCAGCCGGGCATACGCCACCTCAACAGCCTGCGGCAGACCTTCAAGGCCGAGGCCCCCCTGTGCCTGCTGGTCGAGCCGGGCTTCAAGCCCGCCTATCTCGACCGTATTCTCGAGGATCTGCCGGTCAGTCGAGGCACCATCGATCCGCTGGCGAGCACAATCGAAATCAGCGCCCACGGCTATCGTGACTATCTCATCGGCACACTGGAAACCATCGACCGCTGCCTGAGCGAAACGTCCGCCAGCCGACAATAGGCTAACGAGCGCATATGCTGTAAACAGAGCGCCAAGGGGGACAACACATATGGCACTGAGACGTCTGGGCATCCTGCTGCCCTATCTGGGCAATCCGTTCTGGCACGACAAGGAGGCCGCCTACCGGCAGCTGGCCGCCCTGTTCGGCTTCGAGCTGACCATTCGCGCACCCGAACGGCCCGAACCCGAAGCCCAGGCACAGCTGCTTGAAACACTTCTGGCCGAGCCCTGCACCGCCTGGATCATCAACCCCTATACGCCGCACAATCTCGAAGCGGTGGTCCGTGCCCATCCCGGCCAGCTGATGTTCGATGTCGGCGGCAAGATGGCCAGCCCCGAACTGCAGCAGCGCTGTCCCTGGTATCTGCCGGTACCCACGGTCGATTTTGTCCAGCAGGGCGCCCTGGCCGGCGCCTGGCTGGCCGAACAGATGCAGCCGGGTGAAGAGGCACTGCTGATTCCCGGCATTCCCGGCATGCCCAACAGCGAAGGGCGTATCCGCGGCGCCGAAGAGGTCCTCAGGGCCAGACGCATGCGAACCCGGCGCAGCCCACCGTGCCACTTCAAGGCCGCACCCGCCCAGGCGCTGGCCCAGACCCTGCTCGCCACCGACCGCCTGCCCCGCGCGATCTTCTGTGCCAACGATCTGATGGCCCTCGCCGTCGGCGCCGAACTCTGCGCCGCAGGCCGCAAGGAGCAGGTGCTGGTCGCCGGTGTCGACGGAATTCAGGCCGCCCGCGACGCCCTGCTGGAAGGACGCCTGGATGCCACCGTGGCCTTCTACACCCGCGAAGTGGCTCAGCGCGTCCTCGAAAGCGTGGCCGCCTACCTCGACCAGGGGATACCCCCACGCAGCGAGCCGCTGGCCAGTCACCTGCTTACCCGCTAGCGCGCGCAACCATAAAAAAGCCGCCCTCAGGCGGCTTTTTTCGGTGTAATGGGGGCAACATCGGGCTCTGCCCAGATGCAGCCCTCGCAGCGGTTGATGGCCGGCTGCATATCGGCGATCTGCAGCTGCAGCGCGTCGACCGACTTGTGAATCTCCAGCGCACAGAGCACCAGCGACCCCAAGAGCATCAGCAGGCTCAGCGCAAACACCACATAGGCCGCTTCCCGCCAGCCGGCAAACAGCAACCCCATATCGATCACACAGAGCACGCAGCTGACGATCCCGAGCCACTGCATCTGCTTGATGTACTTCACGCGCAGATTCAGGCTGGCCAGCTGGCAGGCCAGCATGCGGTCATCCGGATGCTCACGGAACTCGCGCTGCAGGCTACGGATCAGCGCCGCCAGCGCCAGAAACTTGTTGGTATAGGAGAGAAACAGCAACGAGATCGCCGGAAACAGCAACGCCGGCGTGGTCAGAGTCAGATCCATACAGCACTCCTTGACTATCGCTCCATCCTAACCAGCCGCTCTGGCTCCGCCTATACGCACAAGCGACAGTCCCTTTGCGGATGCCCTTTGTTACACTGGCCCCTTTACCCGGGGGAGCGGCCATGAGCGCACAGGCCAGTATCAGCGAATTTCTGCAGCAGGCAGGCTACCAGTTACGCATCTTCGATCTCAGCCGACAGGTACAGAAACTGGCCAAGGCCGACTTCCTCGCCTGGGAACAGGGCCAGCAGCCCTGGCCTCTGCCCCTGCTGGGTCAGGCCCAGCTGGCGCTGATCTTCTGGAACCAGCAGAACCGCAGCAACCCGCAGATCTGGTTCCTGCAACTGCCGCTCGATGCCCAGGGGCTGCTGATCGGTCAGGCCCGCGATGATGTGCTGCTGCGCATCATCCAGAGCGTGGGCGATCATCTGGAGCACAAGGCCGAAGCCGATCGCTGGCTGCAGCAGAATCCCTATGCCCTGGAAGTCCCACCCGAGCGCCGCGCCGTACTCAACGCCAAGGTGCGCCAGCTGCTCAAGCTGCCGGCCTCCGACGCCCTGAAAAAAGTACAGCGTCTGCTGGCCGAACCGACGTTCAACTGGGCCGAACTGCCCTTTCAGGGGCTTGCCGAACTGGCCCTGCAGCAGAAGAACAAGGCCGCACTGAAGGCCCAGTGCCGCCTTGTCGAAGCCCTGCCGGCCGGTGCCTTCGCCAGCTTCGCCTGCTGCCTGGAAAACGAGCCGCTGGGCCCGGAGCTCAGTAGCCGGCTGATCGAACGCGTCCAGCGCGCCGCCGCCGCGCAGGATACCCAGGAGATCGCCGCCGGCCTGCAGGCACTGGCCAACAGCAAGAATGCACGGGGCCGCCAGCAGCTGATCGATCAGCTGCTGGTCGGGCCCGAAGGTGCGCAACTGGCCGTGCTGAGCGTGCTGGCCGGCCGCTGCTGGCGCGATCTCTGTGCTCCGCAGCGGTTGCAGCTGTTTCTGGAAAACCTTGCTCGCGTCGAGTCACGCCATGCCGATCAGGTGTTCTGCCGCATGGTGCAGGATCTCGGCGGGATCGCCGAACTGCGCGGGCCGCTGATGCAGGCGCTACGCAACCCGGAACGCTCCGAGGCGCTGGGCCGCGCCATCGGTCTGCTGTTCAGCGCTGGCAACTGAGCACAGAGCACAACCCGTGCGCCCTGTGGAAAACCACCGGGCGCACAGTTATCCACAGCCCCTGACCGCTACTCGGTCATCTCGTCCGACTCGCCCGGAGCCACCACAGCCTGAGCACTGTTCGGTGCTGCGGTATCGACATCGGCCGCCGCCTCATCGGCAGGTTCAGGCGTATTCGTCGGCTCGACCACGGCATCCACCGCTTCGCCCTTCAGTCCCAGCTGTTCCACCTGCTTGCGCACCGCCTCGCGTTTTTCCGCCTCGCCCTGTTTCTCCAGCTCTTCGAGGGTACTTTCAACCCCGATATGGAACAGGGCAAAGCCGGCGTTGACGAACTGGTTCTGCGCCCGTCCGAGCACGGTACCGTTCCAGGGACTGCGCACATCAAGCTCGTTACCGGTCACAGGGTCGATAATATGGCCCAGACGATCACCGATACGCACCCGATCCCCCAGCGCCTTCTGGTTGATCAGAATGCCGCCGCTATCGGCACGTAACCACTGCGATTCATAGAACACCGGCTGCGGGCGTCCCCAGGAAAAGGACTTCTTGATCATGCCCATATTGCTCAGCAGCGAGCGCACGCTTTTCACCCCGAGGCCCACCATTTCGCTGTCGAGACTGAGCGGTCCACCGACTTCCATCACCACCGCCGGAATGCCCGCCGCCGCCGCCGCTCCGCGCAGGCTGCCTTCGGGCGCAGCACTCTGCAGGGCCGTGATGGCGCCGAAGTGGCTGACCATGCCGGCAATCTCGGGGTTGGTCAGATCGGCCCGCAGCTGAGGCAGATTCTCGCGGTAGTAGGAGCCGGTATGCAGATCAACCAGAGCATCACAGTGGCGCACCACCTCCTGAAACAGGCTGTGTGCCACCCGCGCAGCTGCCGAACCGCGCGGATTGCCGGGAAAATAGCGGTTCAGATCGCGGCGATCGGCAATATAGCGTTCCTGACGCACAAACCCTTCCATGTTCACCAGCGGTACTCCGACCACGGTGCCACTGAGGGCATCGGACTCAAGATCATGCAGCACCTGCCGCGCGATCTCGATGCCATTGAGCTCGTCCCCGTGCACGGCGGCGGTCAGACAGAGCACCGGGCCGGGCTTGTCGCCGTGAATCACCTCGACCGGCAGGCCGGCACTGAGCCCCATGTTCTGCGATGAAAACCAGCGCAGCCGGGCACTGCTGCCGGGCTTCAGGGTGCGACCCAGAATCTCGAACGGCGCGACCTCGGCCTGGGTAAACTTCTGTTCCAGCGAAGGTTCTGCTGGCGCTGGCTCCACAACCGCCGGGCTGGCCGCGAGCGGTTCGGGTTCGGGCTGATCCGCCAGCTCGGTGGCCTGAGCCCCCCCGGCCAACAGTGCCAGTCCGAGCAACCAGATGCATCCATCTCTGCGTATCTTCATCCACCCTTCTCCTTGCTTTGGCTGCATCATAAAAACATCAGGAACACAATATATTGACTTGAACAGCAATCAAAAACACTATATGCGGGATTTGACGGTTCCCCTCGGGGATTAATAGGGAATCCGGTTCCGCCGCACTCACCGAGTGCCGGCCAGGCCGGAGCTGCCCCCGCAACTGTAGACGGCAAGCATGCTCCACCAGTCACTGGGCAACCGGGAAGACGGAGTACGCGCTTGAGCCGTGAGCCAGGAGACCTGCCGCAAACAGCCCCCCGTGAGGGGGAATCGAATCCGATCGGGCGGGGTGTACCGATGCCGGAGCGCATCGCCCTGCCCGGGCGCCCGTCTCTGTGCATCCTCTTCCCACCGACTCTGCATGAGAGTGTGCGATGCCAGCCAACGACCGACCCATCCTCTACGCCACGCGCGCTCCGTGGTCGCTGCCCGGTATGCGCACACACGCCGTGCATCACGACTATAACAGCATGGCCGGTGTCCGGCCCGGGGCCTCCCCGTCACCGGTCGCGGCCAGCAGCGCAGATACCTCGGCAACACCTCCCACAGGTTCTGACCACACAACCGTGGTCATGACTCCGTTTCTTCCGAGCGGGGGCTCCTGTCATGTCTGAGGTATGGCTGGAGATCGATCCGCCCCAGGTTGTCTTTCAGGAGGTTCCGGGTGAAATCAGCCTGGGCCTGACCGTCTATGGCTGCCCGCACCGCTGCCGCGGCTGTCACAGCAGCTACAGCTGGAAAACCGGGCGCGGTACCCCTCTGACCGAGACCTATCTGCAGCAGCTGCTGTCCCGTTACCGCGGTCTGATCAGCTGCGTCTGCTTCTTCGGCGGCGAATGGCAGCCCGAAGCGCTGCTGACCGCCCTTCAAACCGTACGCCGGGCAGGGCTTGCCACCTGCCTCTATAGCGGCGCCGAGCAGGTTGCAAGCACACTGCGCGCCGAGCTCGATTACCTCAAAACCGGTCCCTGGATCGCTGCCCTCGGCGGTCTGGACGCCCCCACGACCAATCAGCGCTTCTGGCATCTGCCCAGCCAGACCCTGCTCAATCACATATTCATCAAGAGAGACCCGGATGCAACACCTGCCCGCACAGCTGCTTGAACAACGCCTGCAGTTTATCGACCAGTACCTCAAGGCCGGCAACGCGGCAGACGGCTCGCGCTACGACGCCAACGCCAACGTGGTGCAGAAGAACATGGCGACGCTGGAAAACGAGCTCAACAAGGACATCAATATCGCGGTCAACCGCCGCCTGCTGCAACGCAAGATTCGCCAGCTGTTCGGGGCCGAACTGGCCGAGGAATACCTGCGCCAGCTCAACAACCACGAGATCTATACCCACGACGAAAGCTCGCTTAAACCCTACTGCTGCAGTATCTCGCTGTATCCGATGCTGCTCGACGGTCTGCTGCCGCTGGGCGGCGAGTCCCGCGCACCGCAGCATCTCGATGCCTTCTGCGGCGTGTTTATCAACCTGGTGTTTGCGGTCAGCTCACAGTTCGCCGGCGCCGTGGCCACGGTGGAGTTTCTGACCTACTTCGACCACTTCGCCCGCCGCGACTATGGCGATGATTACCTCAATACCCACACCGACCGTATCAACGGCAACCTGCAGCATGTGATCTACAGCCTGAACCAACCGGCCGCTGCGCGCGGGTACCAGAGCGTATTCTGGAACATCAGCTGCTTCAGTCAGGGCTTTTTTGAATCGCTGTTCGAGCACTTCGTCTTCCCCGACGGCACTGCCCCGGACTGGGCCAGCGTCGAGCGCCTGCAACGTCACTTTATGGCCTGGTTCAACGCCGAACGCACCCGCGCGCTGCTGACCTATCCGGTGGTGACCGTGGCCCTGCTGACCCAGGACGGCGATGTCGCCGAACCCGAGGCCGCCGACTACTACGCCAGCCAGCTGGCGGCGGGCAACAGCTTCTTTATCTACATGTCCGACAGCGCCGATTCGCTCGCTTCCTGCTGCCGCCTGCGCAACGAGCTGGCGGACAACAGCTTCTCCTACAGCCTCGGCGCGGGCGGTGTGGCCACCGGCTCGATCAACGTGATCACCCTGAACATGAGCCGTATCGAACAGCTGGGGCTCGATCTTGGCCAGCAGGTGGAAAAGCTGCACTGCTATCAGGTGGCCTACCGCAAACTGATGGAGGAGTACCAGGCCGCGGGCATGCTGCCGGTGTATGACGCGGGTTATATCCAGCTCGACAAGCAGTTTCTGACCGTGGGACTGAATGGTCTGGTGGAAGCGGCTGAATCCAAGAGGCTGACTGCCGGTAACAATCCCGAGTACCAGGCCTTTATCGAGGAGCGCCTGCAGCTGATCTACACCGCCAACCGCGCCGCCAGCAAGCGCTGGGGCTACAAGTTCAACACCGAGCTGGTGCCGGCGGAGAACCTCGGCGTGAAAAACGCCGCCTGGGATCTAGAAGATGGCCTGATCAGCCAGCGCGACTGCTACAACTCCTACTTCTACCCGGTGGAAGCGAGCGAAGCCGAAGTGAGCATGCTGGACAAGTTCGTGCTCCACGGCAGCGCGCTGACCCGCTACCTGGATGGTGGTTCGGCGCTGCACCTGAACCTGGACGACTACCCCGATGCCGCCCAGTACCGCCAGCTGTTCCGCGTGGCCGCCCGGACCGGCTGTAACTACTGGACCACCAATATCCGCATCACCCTGTGCAATACATGCGAGCATATCGACAAGCGCACCCTGAACGCCTGCCCGCGCTGCGGCAGCGCCGATATCGACTGGGCCACCCGGGTAATCGGTTTCCTCAAACGCGTGTCCAGTTTCAGCGGCCCGCGGCAGAAGGAGCACCAGCTGCGCCATTACCGTAAAGAACAGCGCCAGCAACCGCGTGCACAACCGACCGAGATCGCCTGAAGCCCGTAACCCAAACGCCCGCATTCATGCGGGCGTTTCTGACTCAGGGCGGGCTGTTAATCAGAACTTGTCGTTGAACATCTCATCGAGAATGGAATGGGTCTGCAGATGGGAAATGCCGGGAAAATGCTCCAGCTGCCGGCAGATTTCGGCCAGACGCGTCATCGTCGGTGCTTCGACAAACAGCATCATGTCCACCGCGCCGGTAATGGTGTGGCACATGCGTACTTCGGGAATGGTACGGATCCTGCGCGCACGATCGCGGCAGCGCTCGTCAAAGCAGTTACGTTCGAAGGTCAGCTCGATATAGGCCTGTACCGGCGCGTTCTGCGCCCGTTCCAGATGGGCATGGTAGCCGGTAATGACCCCCTGCTGCTCAAGCCGCGCAATCCGCCCGGTCACCGCCGAACGGGACAGGTTGACCACACGCGCAATGGCGCTGACCGACTGACGGGCATCCTCGACCAGCAGCTCCAGAATCTTTTGGTCAAACTTGTCGAGATCGGCCAAGGTAGGGGTACTCCGCAAAAACAGCAATCCGTCTGTGAAGCCGTCAATTTGACGCCCTTTAGACGCGAAATGCCAGATCACAGCGGCGATTTTATCCCCTATGCTGGGCCGCTTTGTCCTCGGGTTGGCCTTGTCCCCCGTCCTTGTGTGGAGTCCGTCAATGAGTGGGTTACGTCAGGAGCTTGGGCTCCTGCAGGGTATCGGTCTGCTTTCTACCTCGCTGCTGGGCACCGGCATCTTTGCCGTACCGGCGGTGGCCGCCAGCGTCGCCGGGCCGGGGGCACTCTGGGGCTGGCCCCTGCTGATGCTGCTGGTGCTGCCGGTGGCACTGACCTTTGCCCGCCTCGGTCGCCATTATCCGAGTGCGGCCGGTGCCGCGCATTTTGCCGGGCGCGCCTTTGGCCCGCGGCTGGAGAAGCTGACCACCTGGCTGTTTCTGGCCGTACTGCCGGTAGGCATGCCCGCCGGCCTGACCATTGCAGCCGGATTCTGGGTGCCGCTGGTCGGACCGCATCCGCTGGCCCTGCTCGCCATCGGCCTGCTCAGCCTGTGCGCCATCCTGCTGCTGGGACTGCGCGGCGCACGCACCAGCGGCAATATCCAGCTGCTGATCGCGCTCGCCGTCACGGGGCTGGTCGCCCTGCTGGCCCTGAGTGCCGAGCTAAAACCCGCAGAACTGCTGCCGAGCGTCGACAGCATCCGGCCCGCACCGCTGGCCGCCGCTCTGGGGGTGATGTTCTGGTGTTTTGTCGGCATCGAGGCGTTTGCCCATATGGGCGAGGAGTTCCGCCGCCCCGAGCGCGATTTTCCCGTCGCGCTGGTGATCGGCACGCTGATCGCAGGTCTGGTGTACTGGGCGGGTTCGGCAGTGACGGTAAAACTGCACGCCTACGGCACCCCGGCACTGGATGCCGCATCGGTCCCGCATATGGTGCAGCAGCTCTTCGGCGGCCAGTACCTGTGGGTGGCCAGTCTGCTCGGCTTTCTCTCCTGCTTTGCCACGGTGAATATCTATCTGCAGGGGTTCTCGCGCCTGATCTGGGCGCAGGCCCGTCATGGCCGTATGCCGGCCATTCTGGGGGAAACATCCGCCCGTGGCGTGCCGGCCAACGCCCTGATTGCGGTCTGCGCACTCAGCGGCCTGTGCCTGACCATCGCGACCCTGTGCGCGCTGTCGCTCGATGATCTGATCCGCTACGCCAATGGACTCTTTGTGCTGGTCTATCTGGTCTCCATGGCCGCCGCCGTCAAGCTGTTCACCGGCCCCGGCCGCTGGCTTGCGGCCATCGCCACCGCGCTGAGCCTTGCGATGTATCTGATCCTCGGCCCCGC
>CAYWUD010000029.1:0-13473 GCA_964461355.1 uncultured Pseudomonadales bacterium
CTTTGATGTGCTGCGCCAGGTGCGTCAGCAATCCCAGGTGCCGGTGCTGATGCTGACCGCTCGAGGTGATGATGTGGATCGCATCATCGGTCTTGAGATCGGCGCTGATGATTATCTGCCCAAGCCCTACAACCACCGGGAGCTGGTGGCACGTATCAAGGCGATTCTGCGTCGTACCGAACAGCACAAGCAGCCTTCCGGGCAAACCAAACGCCTTGAAGCGGGTGATATCTGCCTGAACCTGGCCAACCATGAAGCGACTCTGAGTGGCTCGGCTCTGGAGCTGACCGCGACCGAATTCGTGGTGCTGCGTACCCTGCTCGAGCGCGTGGGCGAGCTGGTGACCCGTGACGAGCTGACCCAGATCGCACTGAACCGGCCGCTGAGCGCCTATGATCGCGCGATCGACATGCATGTCAGTAATGTGCGCCGCAAGATCGGTAACAAGCCCGATGGTTCGCCGCGCATCAAGACCGTACGTGGTTCGGGTTATTTCTACATTCCCGATCACGCCTGAGCAGAGGTCTGCTGGCAGCGTAACGACAGTCCCGTGCGGTTTCCGTACGGGACTGTGCGTTTTGGCCCTGTGCCCGTAACAGGGTAGAGTGGCGGCGCCTCGATAAAGCACGCGGAGAGCTCCATGCGCGATTTTCTTCACCGTACCCTGCGTTGGCCGCTACGCGGGTTGTTTTTGCAGATCTTTCTCTGGTTCTGGCTGAGCATGCTGGCGGTACTGTTTGCAGCCACGCTGGCGGTGCTGGTGGCGGTCGATCCGGTGGAGTTTGTCTCCCAGCGCAAGGCGCTGTTCGAGGAGCTTGAACTGACCGGGCAGGTGTTCAGCAACGTGGTGGAAAAGGATCCGAGCCGTCCCTGGGCCGAAGCACTGCAACAGGCCCGGCGCAGCAGCTACAGCTCGCTCTATCTGCTGTCGGCCGAACGCCAGTCGCTGCAGGGCAAGCAGCTGCCGGAAATTGTTGCAGAGCTGCACGGTGATGCGCTGTACAGCGACGAACCCCAGATTCGTGTCGGTGACGGTCTGGTGGTGGTGGGGCCCTACCAGTTCGGTGTCGGTGGCGAGCGGTTTCAGATCTATCTGACCAAGGAGCGGCCGCGACTGTATATGCTGCGCGCACTGGGCATTGTGACCCGTCACAGCTCGATGGTCGTTATGGCGCTTCTGGTCAGTGTGGCGCTGTGTCTGTTACTGGCGGCCTGGCTGGTGCGACCGATCCGCGCTCTGCAGCAGGCCAGTCGCCGGATTGCACTAGGCGAGCTCAGTGCCCGGGTGACCGAGTCGGTCAGCTGGCGTCGGGATGAACTCGGTGAGCTCGGTCGTGATTTTGACCGTATGGCCGAGCAGCTTGACGAGCTGCTGCAGAGCAAGGAGCGTCTGCTGCGCGATGTCTCCCATGAGCTGCGCTCGCCGCTGACGCGGCTGCAGCTGGCGCTGGCGCTCGCCCGCGGCAAGGCGCAGGGGCTCGCCGAGCGTGAACATGATCGCATCGAACTCGAGGTGGTGCGCCTTAATACGGTGATCGGCAACATCATCGAGTGGTCGCGGATGGCGGCCAAGCCCGGTCAGCAGAATTTTCGGCCTCTGGCGCTGCGCAGTCTGGTGCAGACGCTGGTCAGCGATACCGACTACGAGGCTCGGGCCAAGGGACTGGGCGGCGTCGAGCTCGTTGCCGAGCGTGAGCTGTATGTGCAGGGCAACGCGGAAATGCTGCGCTCGGTGGTGGAAAATATCGTACGTAACGCCATTCGTTTTACCCCGCCCGGCGAGCTGATCAGCCTGCAGCTGACCGCAGCCGAGTACAAGGGGCGTCCGGGCGCTGAAATCCGTATTCGCGATCGGGGCCCGGGAGTTCCCGATGAGGCGCTGGATGTGCTGTTCGAGCCGTTCTTCCGTGTCGATGCCACCCGTGGACAGGAAAACAGCGGCTCGGGTCTGGGGATGGCGATCGCCCAGCGTCTGGTGGAATACCATGGCGGGCGTATCTGGGCTGTGAACGACAGCCCGGGCCTGCTGGTGACCATTCAATTGCCGCTGAGCGAGACGCCTGCGGCGCGAGGAGAAATAGCATGAAGCCGGTGCGTCTGATCATTGCCTGCCTGTTGGCATTAGGCCTGAGCGCCTGTAGCGGTCCTACCGCGGTGGACTGGGACTGGGCACACAGCGAGGCCCGGGTGGCTGCGCAGTGGGGCGAACAGCAGTTGGTGGCGGTCGATCTCGGACTGGGCTTTAGTGGTGATTTCTACCTCGCACCGCCGCAGCTTCGTGCCGCAGTCGATTCGCGCGAACTGCTCTGGCTCGAGTTTTCCGGCGAGGTCGAGTTTGCCGCGGGTGGTGGCGAGCTGGTCTACGATGCCGTGCCGGTAACACTGCAGGTGCGTACGCGTCTGCAGCGCGAAGGCGCACTCTATCTGCTGCTGGAGCCGGAGATCAAAGAGCTGCAGGTCGAGTTCCCGTTCGAGCTGATGCAGAGCCTGGTCGGGGATACGCTGGCCCGGCGGCTGCAGGAGGTTCTGATCGACAAGCCGCTGTTCGGCCCGGATGCGGCACTTGCCGCCCTGCAGGAGCAGGGCGCTGTTGTGCTCGAGGTGCGCAGCGGCGGGCTGCACTTCTCAAGGCCCGCGTCCTGAACTGCAGGCTCATCTGCAAAGGCCCTGAGACGGGCCTTGATCCTAGCGCTTGAGGCGGTCGATCCGTTTTTTCAGATCACGACCGAGCCGGGGGGCACAGGCCAGATTGCCGGCGCGTTCGAAGTACTGACACAGCAGGTACTCAAGATCGGTTCGGGTCATGTAGCCGGCATGGCGCAGAAAACAGTCGAGATCCTTGCGTCGGCGTTCCAGCGCGAAAGGCTGGCGGCGCGCCTTTTCCAGATCGATAAAACGCGCTTCGGAGCCGTCGGGACGCACGAACAGATGGTTCGGATAGGGGCACCAGTGCGCCAGTCCGGTGGCGTGCAGGTCGACGAACAGCTGGGCAACGCGATCGAAGACGGCCCGGCCGGCGGCGGTTGCACTGACCGGCTCAGTCAGGCTTCCGGCCTGTTCGCAGCCGAGCTGGTCGCGGTACCAGTGATCCATCGGCTGGTAGTCATCCAGGGCTCGGGTGATCAGGATTGCCTGATGGCCTTCGTCGGTGCGGCGCTCGCCGTAATAGACCGCCTGCAGGGCAGGAATCTGCAGTGCGGCGAAGCGGCAGATATTTTCGAATTCACGTTTGAAGGTCGGCTCCCCGCGCAGCGGATGCAACAGGGTACGGGTGTTGTGGTTTTGCTGGCGCTTGAGAAAGAACCCCTGGCCGTCGAGCTCCAGGCGGCTGACGCCGCTCCAGCCCTGACGGCGCTGGTTGGGTTCTTCAAACCAGGGCAGCTGCAGGGACCAGAGCGCCTCGAACTGATCGAGCTGGTGCTGGCCGAACAACAGGCGGCTGGCGGAATCGATAAACAGGTTCTCGGTCATGGCGCGTGTCCGCAGAAAATGGGGGCGACAGGCTAACCGGAAGCGTGCTCAATTGCCAGTTTTGCGGCTGCGAGCAGGATGGCGTGTACGTGCCGTATGGCCCGAGCGCTGGGCGCTATTCTGGGCGCCGCTGCGCCGGCCGTGACGGCGTACAGCATCACCTTTCGGCGGGTGCGCGCGCGGACGCTTTTGTAGGCTTTCGGCGAGGGCGGCCGGCAGTTCATCCGGCGTTATTTCACGCCACTGGCCGGGGCCGAGCGCATCGAGCGACCAGGGGCCGATGCGGGCCCGAATCAGACGCAGGGTGGGAAAGCCGATCGCTGCGGTCATGCGCCGTACCTGCCGATTGCGACCTTCGCGAATGGTCAGTTCCAGCCAGGAGGTGGGGATGTTCTGGCGTTCACGAATCGGCGGTGTGCGGGGCCAGAGTCCCGGCGGCTGCGCGATCATGCGCGCTTCGGCCGGCTGTGTCGGCCCATCCTTGAGGGTTACGCCCCGGCGCAGCTGATCGAGCGCGGCGGCATCCGGCACGCCTTCGACCTGAACCCAGTAGGTCTTGGGCAGCTTGAAGCGCGGATCACTGATGCGCTGCTGCAGGGGGCCGTGATTGGTCAGCAGCAGCAGCCCTTCGCTGTCGCGGTCCAGCCGGCCTGCGGCATAGACGTCGGGCAGGGGCACGTAGTCGGCCAGCGTGGCCCGCCCGTCGGCGTCGCTGAACTGGGTCAGCACCAGATAGGGCTTGTTGAGCAGCAGAATCTTGATCGCTTGGGGCATGGCGCAGGGTCCGTTTCGGGGCGGCCATTCTCGCAGTTTTTGCCGTGCGGTGCAGCCCTACAGCCAGCGCGGATCGGCAGTAAAGCAGACTGAAAGCCAGGTCGGCCCGAGTTTGGGCTTGAGTTCGCCCCAGATCTCCTGACGTACCTGATCCTGTCGGGCGATGGGCCAGGACGCCGTTGCCGGAACCAGAATATTGATTTCCAGCTCATAGCGGCGCCCGCTTTTCGCCAGATGCGAGGTGCAGCGGCGAAAGCCGTGGCGCTCGGCCAGGCGTTGTACCTGATGGTCAACCTGGCGACAGAGCTGCTGATCCGGCGCGATGCGCAGCAGCTGTGCAAGGTTCTGGGTCAGTACCCGCAGCGGCAGAATGGCCGCGACGCCGGCCAGAATCAGCGTCAGCAGCGGGTCGACATACGGGCGCAGGTGGGCGTAGCCCATCCGTGCCGCCAGTTCCGCGGCGATAAAACCGAGCAGTACGGTAATGCTGAGGAGGCTGTCGATCAGCCATTCATGGGCGTCGATTTCGACCAGAGATGACGCGCTTTTGCGCGCAGCGCGGCGTTGCCAGAGATACAGGCCGCTACAGATCAGGCTCGAAAGCGTTGCATAGGCCAGACCGATCTCAAGGTCGGTGCTGCGTCCGCCCTGATCCAGTGCATACCAGCCACCGATGGCGGCCAGAATACACATGCCGAGGATCAGGCTGCCGTTGATGACATTGGCAAAGGGTTCGAGCAGCGCGTAGCCGTACTGGAAATAGCGATCTTCCGGACGGGTGATCAGCCAGGCGGTGAGCAGACCGAGACCGGTCATCCCCATGCTGAGGAGCGAGAAGAGACTGTCGAGCAGGATGGCGTGGGAATTGGCCAGATGGCCGAGCAGAAAACCAAGACCGGCCAGCAGCAGGGTTGCTGCCAGCGAACGTTTCAGGGCCGCGCGTTCAATGTGCGCGGCGGGGCAGGTAGCCATAAGGCCTCCCGGGTGGCCGAACATAATCTGATTCTACGGCCGCCAATATGTGTTGGTCAAAAAATGCACGCATAAAAAGTCGGATCAGTATCCGGCACGGCGCGTGGCTATTGGCTAAGCTTTGCCTCGGGAATGACAACCATAATGAAACGCGGGATGCATGGGCTTCATGCGGCAGTTCCCCCGATAATCGACCTGGAGTGAAATCATGCAATTGAGCGAATTGAAAGCCGGGGATGTGCTGCTGTTTGAACCGCTGCCCGACAGCCATCTGTCCTGGGCGGTGGCCTACCTGAGCGGCTCCCCGGTCAGTCATGCGGGCCTGTTCGGCGATTCTGCGGCCCAGTCCGTGATCGAGGAGCTGGCGCCCCATGTACGCGAACTGGCTCTGCGCGAGCGTTTGCAGGGGCGTAATGTTCGGGTCTGTCGCCTGGCCAATGCCGAGCTGGCGTTGGAGCCGGTGGTCGCTGCTGCACGCGCCTATATCAACCGTGATGAGCCCTATGCCGAGCGCAGCCTGTTTCTGGTCGCGATGCTGCTGCTCAATCTGCAGCGCGTGCCGAGCCCGGAAGCTCAGCGGGTGATGATCCGGATTCTCAAGAGTACCGCGGCGAGCATGATGGAATACGGTAATCGCCAGAACTATCCGCGCAAGCTGCCGCTGGTTTCATCACAGTTTGTGGCACAGAGCTTTGCCGATGCGGGCAGCGAATACCGCCTGCAGCTTGAGGCGGGTCAGGATCGCAGCCAGTCCCTGTTGGCCCGGATCATTGCCAAGGCCGACAGCGTGCGCCCGAAGGAGCGGCCGATGCTGCCGATGTTCCCGCCGGTGGGCGAGAGCGCCGAAGAACTCTGCCAGGAGCTGCAGGAAGCGCTGGAGCAGCCGCTGGGCAGTGAAGCACCGATCTTCCAGGAACTGATCGATACCGTTTATGAATTCGGCAAGGCCTACCGCAAGTTGCGCGGCAGCAGCATGATGCCCGATGCCGGGCAGTTACAGGCCGATTTCCGCGATACGCTGAAGTTCCTGCAGCGTGAGCTCGATCAGCTGGTAACCCCCGGCGATCTGCTGACGCAGTGTGCAAATCTTGAAGAGGTCGGCACTCTGGAGGGCTGAACCCCCGATGCTCCTGCCTGTGTGCAGGTATAAAAAAACGCCCCGGATGGGGCGTTTTTTTCAGGTCGCGATAATGCGCAGGATAATCCCGGCTTATACCACGCCTTGAGCGATCATCGCGTCCGCAACCTTGCGGAAGCCGGCGATGTTGGCGCCCAGCACCAGGTTGTGCGGCTGGCCGAATTCACGGGCAGTGGAAGCACACTGGTGGTAGATGTTGGCCATGATCTGCTGCAGCTTGGCGTCGACTTCTTCGAAGGTCCAGCTGGTCATACCGGCGTTCTGTTGCATTTCCAGCTGGCTGGTCGCAACACCACCGGCGTTGGCGGCTTTACCCGGGCCGTAGCAGATTTCAGCGGCCAGGAACTGATCAACAGCAGCCTGTACGCTCGGCATGTTGGCGCCTTCGCTGATGCAGACTACGCCGTTGGCCAGCAGGGCTTTCGCATCGGCTTCGGTCACTTCGTTCTGGGTTGCAGACGGGAACGCAGCCTGAGCTTCGTAACGCCATACAGCGTGGCCGTCTTCCGGGTATTCGCTGCGCGGAGTGAATTCAGCTTCCGGATGCTCTTTTACGTACTCGATCAGAGACTTGCGCTCAACTTCCTTCAGACGCTTCAGGGTCTCCAGATGGATACCGTGACGGTGGTAAACAGTACCGGTGGAGTCGGAGCAGGTTACCGGAGTCGCGCCCAGGTGGTACAGCTTCTCGATGGTGTAGATCGCTACGTTACCGGCACCGGAAACCAGGCAGGTCTTGCCTTTCAGGCTGTCTTCGCGAGCGTTCAGCATGTTCTCGGCGAAGTACACTGCACCGTAACCGGTTGCTTCGGTACGACCCAGAGAACCACCCCAGTTCAGACCCTTACCGGTCAGAACGCCTTCGTAGCTCTTGGTCAGACGCTTGTACTGGCCGAACAGGTAGCCGATTTCACGACCGCCTACGCCGATGTCGCCGGCCGGTACGTCGATGGTGTTACCGATGTGGCGGTGCAGCTCGGTCATGAAGGACTGACAGAAGCGCATGATTTCGTTGTCGGACTTGCCCTTCGGATCGAAGTCGGAACCACCTTTACCACCACCGATGGCCAGGCCGGTCAGGGCGTTCTTGAAGATCTGCTCGAAGCCCAGGAACTTGATGATGCCGGCGTTTACGCTCGGGTGGAAACGCAGACCACCTTTGTACGGCCCCAGAGCGGAGTTGAACTGGATGCGGAAGCCCTTGTTCACCTGGATCTTGCCGCTGTCGTCAACCCACGCTACACGGAACAGGATCTGACGCTCGGGCTCAAGGATACGCTCGATGATGCTGTGCGCTGCGTAGCGTGAATCTTTTTCCATCAGCGGGCGCAGGGAATCCAGTACTTCTTCAGCGGCCTGGTAGAATTCGGTCTGAGCCGGGCTGCTTTTCTTCAGGCGTTCGAGGGTGTCATGTACGTAAGGCATCTAGCTAGTTCCTGTAAATGCGTTCGATCCGAGCGACTCACCCATAGGTGGCAAGTGCGGTGTGGGGGACTCCGGTGGAGCAGGTCTTGGTTGGGCCGATCAGCGGGGCTGCACGGCGTTCCTTCGACGATGGGCGCAGTCTAGCGTGCTTTTTGGGGGCGCCAAACAGATATGCGCAAAAGGTATGTGGCGGTTTTGCGAGCAACACCACGGTTATCCGTATGGATTTGTATCCATTCAATTATTGCGGTTTTCCGTAAAAAACCGGCAGAGTGGTTACGGTTTTGCTAATACTCAAGCCACGTGACGGTTTTCGGCTCATCAATCCATGCAGATTCCGGCAGGGCGTGATCGATGCATCAGCGGCAACAGTTGAACCCTCATTCCTTCGCTGCGCCCCCCTTGCGGGTCGACAGTCGCAGGGCGCAGTGGCAGGCCAGTCCGGCGCCCGGCGTCAGTCGCAAGCGCCTGTATCGGGCTGATGCCCGTGCAGGAGCGACTCGGGCCGTAACCAGTCTGGTGCGGTACGCTCCGGGGGCGCGTTTCCCACAGCATCCACACCCCGGGGGCGAGGAGATTCTGGTTCTGGACGGCGTGTTCTGTGACCAGATGGGGCGCTGGCCCGCCGGCACGCTGTTGCTGCATCCCGAGGGCTACAGCCACAGTCCTTACTCCGAGGAGGGCTGCCTGCTGCTGGTACGTCTGCAGCAGTATGCCGGTGTCGACCGCTACAAGCTGGCGCTGAACCTGAATCTATTGCCCTGGGAAACCTGCACGCTGACCGGAATCGAGCGCAAGCAGCTGTATGCCCAGAACGCCTACCCCGACTGGTTGAGTCTGGAGCAGTGGCCAAGCTGCTGTGAACCGGGGCTGCGCGTATATCAGGGCGGTGCCGAAATTTTTGTCCTCGAGGGCGAGCTCTGTGACGAGAGCGGTGGTCATGGCGCAGGCTGCTGGCTGCGTTTTGCGGCTGGCGCACAGCACCGTCCCTACAGTCCTGAAGGTTGTCTTCTGTACATTCGTCAGGGGCAGCTGCGCTTTGGCGAGTCGCTTACAGCAGCGGACTGAGCAGCTGAGCACTGTTTTCCAGGAAACGCTGGCGTTTGCTGCGCCGGTGCCAGCGGGCGTTGTCGAGCGGTTCGGACTGCTCCAGATACTGCTGCTGCAGGGCGCGCAGCTGCTGGCCAAAGCGCTCGCTGTAGATACACAGGGTAACCTCGAAATTGAGCCACAGACTGCGGACGTCGAGATTGACGGTGCCAAACAGCGCGGTATGGCCGTCGATACACAGGCTCTTGGTGTGCAGCAGCCCCTGGGTGTAGCGATAGATCTTGACCCCGGCTTTGAGCAGATCGTCGAAATAGGCGCCGCTGGCATAGCGCACCAGTACCGAGTCAACTCTCGCCGGCAGAATGATGCGTACCTGTACGCCGCGTAGCGCAGCGCCGATCAGCGCTTGGAACAGGGACTCGTCAGGCACGAAATAGGGGGTGGTCATCACCAGTTCGCGGCGGGCGCTGTAAATGGCCGTCAGCAGCAGCTGGCTGATGGTGCCCTTGTGGTAACCGGGCCCCGAGGGCACGACTTGAATGCGGGCATCGCCGGGCCTGAGTTCCTGACAATGGCGCAGCCGCGCCGGGTCGAGAATCTCGAGCCCCTGTCCGGTCTCCAGTTCCCAGTCCCAGACAAACAGGGCGTCGAGCGCCAGTACGCCCGGCCCCTTGAGTTCGACCATCGCATCGACCCAGCGGCCGACCCCTGACTCCTGTTTGAAATGGCGCGGATCGATCATGTTCAGGCTGCCGGTCCAGGCAATGGCATCATCGATGATCACCAGCTTGCGGTGCTGGCGCAGATCCAGGCGGCGCAGCTGCAGGCGCAGCAGGTTGGCCGGCAGCGCTTCAACCAGCTCCACCCCGGCATCGGCCAGGGCACGTGCGTTGGCGCTTGCGAGAAACTGCTTGGCGCCGACCGAATCGAGCAGTACCCGGCAGCTGACGCCACGCTCGGCGGCGTGCCTGAGCGCCTGTTCGACGCGATCGACGGCGCCACCAGGCTGCCAGATATAGAACTCAAGGTGACAGTAACTGTGCGCTCGGTCGATGGCGGCGGCGATGCGCTCGAGAATCCGGTGTGCATCACTGAGCAGGGTGAGCCGGTTGCCGGGCATGGCTGCCGGGCCCAGCAGGGTCTGGGCCAGAGCGTGCAGCGGGCGCTGGGCTGCGGTCAGTTCGTCGGGCGTGTTGAGATTGCAGATCGGCAGTCGGCTGATCCACTCCTGATAATGGCCGCGCAGGCGCTGGGAGCGGCGCGCGCGCCAGCGCCCCAGAGAGCGCTCGCCGATCAGTCCGTACAGCAGCACGCCGGCCAGTGGGATACTCAGCATCAGCAGCAGCCAGGCCAGCGAAACGCCCACCGGGCGTCGGCGCATGATCACGCGAATGGCCAGCAGAACCACCAGAACAATATGTCCGGCGAGGGCCAGCCAGCTGAGCAGATTGAATGAGTCGGTTGCCATCATCAGCGCTGTGTACGTCCGTTTCGCGGATTTAGAGGACAATTTCGTTATAGTGCAGTAACCATAATGTGCGTACCGGTCCGGTGCCATCGAAATCGAGGAGTACGGCGTGAAACAGAAAGTTGCAGCAGGTGTTCTGGCCCTGTTGCTGTGCGGTTGTGCGTATACCGGGGGGGCACAGGATGTTCAGGCGCAGCGAGAGGCGGCGCTGTATCTGGCACAGTATCAGGATGCCCAGCGTGCAACGTTGCAGCCGGTGACAGGGGCGTTTCTGGGCAAGGCGCGCACGTCCCGCTTCATCGCCTTTGTCGATGGCCGTGACACGGTCCTGATCGAGGAGGCGGCCGCAGAGGTGCAGGCGCGCTATTACTTTCGCCAGGGCCAGCTGTATCTGATCCGGCAGGTCGATGCCGAGGGCAGAGCACGGCTGTTGTGGTTCGATGGCGCAGAACCTGAAGATGAGTCCGTTGCTGCCGCACATGCCGCGCTGGCGCAGCATGCAGAACACCTGTGGCAGGCGGTGCAGGGCCGCCCTGAGGCTCCGCTATTCCGTCAGGAACAGGACTAGGGGGTTCGAGCAGGGTTTTAGGCACTAGTACGCATGGTCGAATGCCGTGCAAGCGGCCAGAATTTATTCAATACAAGTGAGCTGTTGCTTCAGTCTTCCTTGTCATGTTCGTTCTTGATTGATCCCCGCTCTGCGGGGATTTTTTTTGCCTAAATCCCGGTTGTTCAGGCGCTCAGCGGCGCAAACCGGGCGTTCAGCAGGCGTGCCAGATCGGCTGGCGCCAGTTCCAGTTGCAGACCGCGGCGGCCGGCACTGACGATCAGGGTGCAGAGCGCCGTGGCCGAGCCATCGATAAAGGCGGGCAGGCGCTTTTTCTGTCCCAGCGGACTGATGCCACCCTTGATATAGCCGGTGGCACGTTCGGCGCTCGGCACGTCGGCCATCTGCGCCTTCTTGACCCCGGCGGCCTTCGCCAGTGCTTTCAGGCACAGGCTGTGGCTGACCGGCACCAGAGCCATGCACAGCTTGCCGCCGGCATCGACAATCAGGGTCTTGAACACCTGATCGGCAGAGCGGCCCAGGGCGCGGACGACTTCATCGCCGAAATCGGTACATTCGGGATCGTGATGGTAGGGATGAATCTGAAACGGAATGCGGGCCTTTTCGGCCTGTTTGATTGCGGGGGTCATGCTATCGCTCGAGATGGGGGTTAGTAGCCGCCGACGGCATCGATCACCAGTGTCTTGACGACAAAGGCCAGCACGCCGAGCCCCAGAGCGCCGAACAGAACCAGCGTGCCAAAGCGGCCGGCTCGGGATTTGCGAGCCAGATCCCAAACTATAAAGGCCATTCCCAGCACCAGTGCCGGGACCAGTATATTCAGGCTCAGCTGTTCGAAGTGTGCTAAATCCATCGGCCCTCCCAACGTAGCGGGCCATTATACCCGAGCAGCGCCACCAGCGGTGGACTTATATACTGACAGGGGTGCGCCTCGTCGGGTGCAACGGGAAAGACAGTGAGCAGGTGATGGCCGATATCGATCCACGACAGAAATGGCAGGAGCTGGAGCAGCAGGGCGATCTGGAGTGGGATCTGGATGCGATCACCAACCGGCATGAGGCGATCGAGTTTCTGCGCCGTTTTGAAAATCGCCTGTGTATCTATTCGGGGTTTGTCGAAAAGCTGTACAGCAATTACAGCTTTGTGGTGCCCGAGTACGAGGATCACGGCAACGTCACCATCCTGCCGAGCGAAGACGCCTACCACGATACCTTCCACGAGATACCGATGGATGCGGTGGAGCCGACCGGGATTCATATCTTTCCCGGCGAGTGTGTCGGTCACAGCGGGCTGTTTATCAAGATTCCGCGTGGCAACCGCCTGCTCGGCACCCGCGAGATGCCCTTTCAGGAGGGGCTGCAGTGGCTGATCGCTCGAGCCCGCGAGCAGAACCGCTATTTTCTGCCGGTGCTGGTGAAAGGGGATCTGCGTGAATACGAAAGCCGCATGCCGTCACTGCATCTGCATGCGCTGAATCCGGACAAGCTCAAGAACCACTCCAGGCTCGAGCTCGATGCGATCAAGCTGATGATTGCCGAGCACCTGATCGCGATGTTCAGAAAACAGCCCTGAGTAAGCGACTGAGGTCGAAAAAAACGGAGCCTTCGGGCTCCGTTTTTTATTCAGTCGAGGCTGATGCCCAGATGGCTGACCCCTTCGTTCTGGGCCAGGGTGCGCAGCGCGCGCACCAGCTCGATATTCTGCTTGCCCCTCTGCAGCTGTTCGATCAGTTCGGCTTCGAACTCGTTCTGCATGGCGCTGAGCGGATGCTCGTTGATGTACTGGAACAGCTCGGTGCCCTTGAGTTCGGGCGCTTCGCTGTACTTGATCAGCTTGCCGATGCTGGTATGGGCCAGCTTGGCGGCGCTGAAGGCCTCGGTTGCCGTGGGGTTGAGGGCACAGTTGACCGCGGCGCAGATCGCTACCGCGGCATCGAGTGCCGGATACACACCGTACATCTCGTAGGCGTCAACGTCGGGCATTTCGGGTTCGAGTTTTTCCAGCAGGTTCTCAAAGTTCTTGGCCGACTGGCGTCCGGCCACGTGATCCCACAGCAGATTCAGGCAGTGGCGCAGCACTTTCGGATCACCGAAGCCGGCCAGGTCGGCAAACAGGGCATAGTTGGGCAGGGCGCGTTCGGCAATGGCGGTGGCAAAGGCAACCTGCTGCCAGGGTTTCATGTTTTCCAGCACCCGGTTGAGGTGCTTTTCGTGGGAGATTCTCATCGCGTGCGATTCCTTGCAGGCCGAGGTCGCCGCGGCCTGTTGTCAGGGCCGAAGACGCGTCAGGGCGCTGATCTGAAGGCGGTAAATGGGCGCTATTGTAGGGGATGGCAGGGGGGCAGGTGAACCCTGAGGACGGCTCGGCCTGTGTATACCTCAACTGCTGGCCAGACGGATCAGTACCAGCAGCAGAGCGCCAAGCTGCAGGCCGGTGCTCAGGCCCGAACTGATATGGCGAAACAGCAACGGTCCCTTGAGCATTGCCACGGCATAGGCCGCGCGCGTGATCAGAAACAGGGTGCTGAGAATATGCAGAGTGTTCGGGTGGGCTCCGAGGTAGTCCAGAAACAGCAGCAGCAGGATAAAGGGCAGAATCTGTTCGACC
>CAYWUD010000030.1:0-13286 GCA_964461355.1 uncultured Pseudomonadales bacterium
AGCGGTGAAAAGGTCACCAGTAAACCGGCGATTGTCGGCGGCATTACCTTCTTCAACACCTACCAGCCCGAGGGCTGTAACAACCTGGGTACCGCGCGCAACTATCAGATCAACTACCTGGATGCCACCGCTGCCGCAGATACCAATCAGGACGGCTCGATCGATGATGGCGACCGAGCCCAGGTGGTGGCCGGTGGTGGTTTTATCCCCGACCCGGTACCGGTCATCGTGGATATCGACGGCACCATTCGTGAAGCCGTGATTTCAGGTACCCAGGTACAAACCGTGGAAACCACCGAACTGGGTGTGCGCCAGCGGGTGTTCTGGATGAAAGCAATCGACGAATAAATCCGCACGATAAAAAAACGGAGGCTTTGGCCTCCGTTTTTTATATCAGGGATTCAGCAGCCGCACCGGTTGCTGGTCCGTGGCTTCATCCAGCGTTTCCTGCCAGCCACAGGCCACGCAGTCACGCTGTTCGCGCTGCGCTTCGTTACGCCAGAGCCGCACGCTGTCCTGTGCACCACAGTGTGGGCAGACGGCCCCGGCGACAAAGCGCTTGTGCTCTCTGAAGCCGCTCAATCGACACTGATCCCGCTATGGCGCAGCAGGGCATCGATCTTCGGCTCACGACCGCGGAACGCCTTGAACAGCGCCATTGGTTCCTCGGAGCCGCCCATCGCCAGAATATTGTCGAGAAAGCTCTGTCCGGTCGCCGGGTCAAAGATCCCGTTCTCCTCGAACAGCGAGAAGGCATCGGCACTCAGCACTTCAGCCCACTTGTAGCTGTAGTAACCGGCAGCATAACCACCGGCAAAGATATGGCTGAAGCTGTGCTGGAAACGGTTGAAGGCCGGCGGAATGGACACCGCCACCTCGGCCCGCACCTGATCGAGCACTGCCTGAATGTCGAGCCCCGGTACAAATTCGTGGTGCAGACGAAAATCGAACAGGGCGAACTCGAGCTGACGCAGCATCATCAGACCGGAGTGGAAGTTTTTCGCCGCCAGCATCTTGTCCAGCAGCTCCTGAGGCAGCGGCGCCCCGGTTTCGTAATGCCCGGAGATCAACGCCAGCGCTTCGGGCTCCCAGCAGAAGTTCTCCATAAACTGGCTCGGCAGCTCCACCGCATCCCAGGCCACACCGTTGATGCCGGAAATATCCAGCTCGCTCTGACGGGTCAGCATATGGTGCAGACCATGGCCGAACTCGTGGAACAGGGTAGTGACCTCATCGTGGGTCAGCAGGGCGGGCTTGCCGCCCACCGGCTTGCTGAAATTGCAGGTCAGATAGGCCACCGGCAGCTGCAGCGTACCGTCCGGCTGCAGCCAGCGGGCACGGCAGTCATCCATCCAGGCGCCACCACGTTTGCCTTCACGGGCGTAGAGATCAAGGTAGAAGCGGGCGATCCGCGCACCATCGCGCACCACATCAAACAGCTTCAGATCCGCATGGTAGCTGTCGAACGCCTCCACCTCGGCAAACTGCACGCCGTACAGTTTCTCGGTGACCTGGAACATTCCGTTGATCACCTTCGCCGCCGGGAAGTACGGGCGCAGGGTTTCCTGGCTGATGGCATAGCGGTGCTGGCGCAGCTTCTCGCCGTAGTAGGTCAGATCCCAGGGTTCGAGCTGCTCGATACCGTAGTGCGAGCGGGCGAAGTGGCGCAGCTCCTCAAGCTCCTGCGCGGCCACCGGCTTGCTCTGCGCGGCAAGATCGGTCAGAAACGCAAACACCTGCTGCGGTGATTCGGCCATCTTGGTGGCCAGCGACCGCTCGGCATAGCTGGCAAAGCCCATCAGCTCGGCCAGCTCCTTGCGCAACTCGAGAATCTCGCTCATCAGCGGGCCGTTGTCGAACTGGCCGGCATAGGGGCCCTGATCCGACGCACGGGTACAGTAAGCGGTATAGACTTCCTGACGCAGAGCGCGGTTGTCGCAGTAACTCATCACCGGGAAGTAGCTCGGGAACTCCAGATTGATCAACCAGCCCTGCTGCGCCTTAGCCTCGGCATTGTGCTTGAACAGCGCCAGCGTCGATTCCGGCACACCCTCGAGCTCGGCCTCCTCGACAATCAGCTTGCTCCAGGCCTGAGTGGCATCCAGCACGTTTTCGGAAAACTTCGAGGTCAGCTCGGACAGACGCTTTTTCAGCGCGCCGTAGCGGCGTTTCTGCTCGGGCTCCAGCGCCACCCCGGACAGCTTGAAATCACGCAGATTGTTGTCGATCACCTTCTGCTGCGCCGGAGTCAGGGTCTGATAATGCGCGCTTTCGGCCAGCCGTTTGAACGCCATGTACAGATCATGGTTCTGACCGATCCAGGTACCGTATTCGGACAGTTTCGGCAGGCAGGCATTGTAGGCGGCGCGCAGCTCATCGGTATTGGCGACCGCGTTCAGATGCCCGACCGGGCTCCAGGCCTGACTCAGCCGATCACCGATCGCATCCAGCGGCAGTACCAGGGTTTCCCAGCGGTCGGGGTTCTGCGCCAGCAGCTGTTCGATATCACGACGACTCTCACTGAGAATCTCGCTGATGGCAGGCTCCACGTGTTCCGGCTTGATGGCGCTGAAGGGGGGCAGTTCGTGGTGTTCCAGCAGGGGATTGCTCATCTTCTCTCCTTTCCGGCCTGCGGCCGATACGCCATGCTTGTACGCGCGGCTTTTGCAGTACTATGTCATCTAGATGGTGATCAACGCCATAAATTCAAGTCGCGAGGTTCCGCCATGACAAGCTCCGTGCGCCCCTTTCAGGGCCATACCCCCGTTTTCGCAGACCGTGTTCTGATCGACCCCGCCGCCGTGGTGATCGGTCAGGTGCGTGTCGGCGCCGATTGCTCTATCTGGCCTGGTGCCGTGCTGCGTGGCGATATGAACTGGATCGAGATCGGCGAGCGCACCAGCGTTCAGGACGGTGCCGTGCTGCATATCACCCATGCCGGCCCCTATAATCCGGACGGCTTTCCACTGAAGATCGGCAGCGATGTGACCATCGGCCACAAGGCCGTGCTGCACGGCTGCACCATTGAAGACCGGGTACTGATCGGCATGGGGGCCATTGTCCTTGACGGCGCCCATATCGAACCGGAGGTGATTCTGGCCGCCGGTGCCCTGGTAGGCCCCGGAAAACGGCTGCAGTCGGGCTGGCTGTACCGTGGCAGCCCCGCCAAACCGGCGCGCGAGCTGACCGAGCAGGAGCGCGCCTTTTTCCGCTACAGCGCGGCCAATTACGTCAGACTGAAAGATCAGTACTTGGCTGAAGCAACGCGTTCACCGGCTAAGCCATAAGGTTCGCACGCTCTTTCACACGCTATAGCGCCGCCAGCTACCGGTTAAAAAACCCGCTCAATGGCCCGATAACAGGCCCACAAAAACGCAAAACGGGAAGCCAGAGCTTCCCGTTTTTTGTGCAACTCCGGTTCAGCACATGATTACTGGCTGCTGCGCATCAGTACCAGACGGGTATCGGTCCGGGTCAGCGCCTTTTTCGATTCGCCCTCGTTGCCGATCCCGCGCAGCACACGAATCCCATCGTCGATCACGGTCATCAGCCGCTCCAGATTCTCGGCTTCGACATAGATGATCAGATCATGGCTGCCCAGCACGTTGGCTACCGACTTGATCTCCGGGTAGCTCGGGATCAGCTTCTCGGTAAACTGCTCGGCCCCGGCCAGGTTGCTGTCGGCAAAGACCCAGGCCGCCTGATGCCCGGGAGAATCGAACCGGTGTTCGGCCAGATCCAGCCCATGCTCCTCCAGACAGATCAGCGTTTCGGTGTGCTGAATGGGATTGAAGCGCACCTCCTGCAGCTCGCTGATCTGCTGGCGAATCAGCCGCTTGAGACTGGCCAGATTCTTGGTACGCCCGTAACAGATGAGATCGGTGGGTCCGATCAGGCAATGCACCAGATGAATATCGGCAATCGCCAGCAGCTCTTCACGAATCTTGTGTACATCGTTGTCGCCGGCATCCACCAGCATAAAGAACCCGAGTTTTTCCGCCATAACGCCCCCTGAAGACTGAACCGCGGCCCGCTCCCCCGGGCCGCCTGTGCATCAAGGATAGACGCTGCCGGGCTCAACTGCCGCAGAGCTCGGCGCGCAGCTGCGCGATCACCGGAGCGGTTTCCGGGCGTACCCGCCGCCAGATGGCAAAGGATTCGGCCGCCTGTTCGACCAGCATGCCCAGCCCATCGATGCAGCGCGCCGCCCCCAGCTCGCGGGCCCAGCGGTTGAAGACGGTTTCATCACGGCCATACATCATGTCGTAGGCCACGGTCGCCGGGCCGACCACCGAATCGTCCAGTGGCGGCAGATCGCCACTGAGGCTGGCCGAGGTGCCGTTGATGATCAGATCGAAAGCCCCTCTGGGATCGGGGAAGCCGCAGGGTTTGATGGTGCCCTGCCGACTGAAGATGTCCGCCAGCTGCTGTGCCTTGCTCAGGGTACGATTGGCCAGCCAGAGTTCACCCGGCTGTTCGGCCAGCAGCGGCTCGAGTACACCGCGCACCGCGCCACCGGCGCCGAGTACCAGAATCCGGGCGCCGCTCAGGCGTACCTGCTGGTTATCGCGCAGATCCCGGACCAGACCGACGCCGTCGGTGGTGTCACCCCAGATCACCCCCTGCTCCTGCCACAGGGTATTGACCGCCTCGGCGCGACGCGCCCGCTCGGTCAGCATGCCGGCCAGATTCCAGGCTTCCTGCTTGAACGGTACGGTAATATTGAGCCCCTCACCCTGATCGAAAAAGCGCTCGACCGCATCAGCAAACCCGTCCAGCGGCACCCGCTCGGCCCGATACTCGACCGGCTCGCCGGTCTGCTCGGCAAAGCGTTGGTGAATCATCGGCGAACGGCTATGGCCGATCGGGTTACCCATTACGGCGTACTGCGCTTTAGTCATCGGCGTGCTCCAGCCAGTTTTTCGGTTGCAGGAAAGCGTCGGTCAGTGCCGCTTCGGGACTGCCCGGTTCAGGTCGGTAATCGTACTCCCAACGCACCAGCGGTGGCAGGGACATCAGAATCGATTCGGTGCGTCCCCCGCTTTGCAGACCGAACAGCGTGCCACGGTCATAGACCAGATTGAACTCCACATAGCGACCACGGCGGTACAGCTGGAACTGTCGCTCACGCTCACCATAGGGGGTGGCGCGCCGCCGCTCGATAATCGGCAGGTACGCGGGCAGATAACTGTCGCCTACCGCACGCATCAGGGCAAAGCACTGTTCGAACTCCCAGCGGTTGAGGTCATCAAAAAACAGCCCCCCGATTCCCCGCGCCTCGCTGCGATGCTTGAGGTAGAAGTAGTCGTCACACCAGGCCTTGAACTCGGGATAGATCGAAGCGCCAAACGGTGCACAGGCCTTTGCGGCTTCCTGGTGCCAGTGACGACAATCCTCGGCAAACGGGTAGTAGGGCGTCAGATCGTAGCCCCCCCCGAACCACCAGACCGGATCGGCGCCCTCTTTTTCGGCAACAAAAAACCGCACATTGGCATGGGAGGTGGGCACATAGGGATTGTTCGGGTGAATCACCAGGGACACGCCCAGCGCCTGAAAGCTGCGCCCGGCCAGTTCCGGTCGAGCGGCCGTTGCCGAAGCCGGCAGCTGCCCTCCGGAGACATGGGAAAAATTGACTCCGCCCTTTTCGATCAGAGCCCCATCGGCCAGCACTCGCGTGCGACCGCCGCCGCCTTCGGGCCGCTGCCAGCACTCTTCACGAAAAACAGCCTGCCCATCGGCCTGTTCCAGCGCCGTACAGATACGGTCCTGCAGATCCAGCAGATAGGCCTTGACCGCCTCAATCGATGGTTGCCCCATCTTCCCCTCCAAAAAAGGCGCCCTTGAGGGCGCTCTCGGTAATTAGCGTAAAATCGCTCCGGTCTTCAGATCGCGGATCTGCGATGGGTTGGTGGCGCCACCGACTTCACCGGGGGTGATCATGCCGAGCTCACCGTCGAACTCGGCGATCACATCCGCGCGCGTACGCAGCGCTTCCTCGCCGGCTCGATTGGCCGATGTGGATACGATCGGTTTGCCGTAAGCCGCACACATCCGGCGCACCTGCTCGTGGCCGGAAACACGTACCGCTACCGAGCTGTGCTCGCCCTTGACCCAGCGCGGAATCCAGTTGTCGGGGTCGGGAATCAGCCAGGTCACGGGGCCGGGCCAGGTTTCTGCCAGCAGCGCTTTCTGCGCATCACTCAGGTGCCGCAGCAGCGGTTCCAGCTGATCGGTATCGGCGGCTACCAGAATCAGCCCTTTCTCTTCAGGACGCCCCTTGATCGCCAGAATCTGGCGCACCGCCTGCTCATCCCAGGGATCGGCTCCCAGTCCCCAGACCGCCTCGGTCGGATAGGCAACAACCTGCCCAGCTTCAAGAACGGCGCAGCAATCGGCCAGCCAACATGTATCCGTCATAACACCTCCAACCAGGAAACGGCGGATTGAGCGGCCCGATCAGCAGTGCGGTTACAGCCGCGGGGCGGGGCCACAGTTGATTTGGATCAGCAAAGTACCTGTCCCCCCCACCCCGTGCAAGTCGGGAACTAACGCAGTCGCTGCACCCCGCCGGGTACCCGCTCGACGCGCCCCGACAGTTCGAGCTCGAGCAGCTGCGCCTGCAGTTCGGTGATCGTCAGCCCTGTGCGCTGTACCAGCTGATCCAGTGCTGTCGGGGCATACTCGATCGCTGACAGCAGCACCGATTCGGGCTCCGCTGTTGAAGGCACAACCTGCGCCAGACTGTCGGTTGCAGCGGCCGGCGCTGTCGCAGCAGAGCACCAGCGCCGCAACGGCCCCTGCAGAGTCTCTAGAATGTGCGCGCCATGCTCGACCAGAGTGGCCCCCTGCCGAATCAGCTCGTGGCAGCCATGGCTCTGGGGGTTCTGCACGGCACCGGGCAGGGCAAACACTTCGCGCCCCTGCTCCAGAGCCTGACGTGCGGTTATCAGAGAACCGCTGATACTGGCCGCTTCCACCACCAGTACCCCGAGACTGAGGCCACTGATAATACGGTTACGTCTGGGAAAGTGGCCTGCCTTCGGGGCGCTACCGGGCCAGAATTCGGAGATCAGCGCACCGCCGGACGTCAGAATCTGCCGCGCCAGTTCCTGATGTCCACGGGGATAGCAGTGGTTGAGTCCACAGCCCATCACCGCAACGGTACTGCCACCGACACTGAGCGCGCCGCTGTGGGCCGCGCCATCGATGCCCAGCGCCAGCCCGGAAGTAATGCACAGCCCCGCCCGGGCCAGCTCGGCAGCAATCGAAAAGGCGTTCTGGCGCCCGCTCGGCGAGGGTTTTCGCGTACCGACCAGCGCGATCTGGGGATCGCTGAGCAGGGCGGGGTTACCCGCGACAAACAGCAGCGGCGGAGGATCATGAATCTCCAGCAACTGGGGTGGGTAGCGGGGGTGATCCCAGGTCAGCAACCAGTGCTCGGGCAGGGCCAGCCATTCCTCGGCACTCGCGTACCGCACCGGATCCGGCGGGCTGTTCAGGGCCTTGAGCAAGGCCGGCGGCAGATCCGCGTGCGCGTCCTGCAGCGCCAGAATCGCTTCGGCAGAACCGTAGCGCTGATGCAATACGCGGAGTCTGGATGGACCAAGGCCCGGTCGCAGCGCGAGCTGCAGCCAGGCCTTGTCGTGCGTGGCACGGGACTGTGCCAGGGTCGCGAAATCGGAGCGTTCCATGGATCCACTCCGCCGCTCGCTCAGGGGTGGGAGAGGGTATCGCCGACGGATAGCGGCTCGTAGGCTTCCATCACGATGCCATAACTGACCTTGTCGAAGACTCGGAAGATCAGCAGCAGACCGGCCCGCTTGGGCGGCAGCTCGACCATCTGGTTGGCCACCCGATCCTGAATCAGCAGCGTCTTGTCGATGGAGAGCACGTTCCCCTCGATCAGACCGTCACGGGCACCGAGGTTGATCAGGAGGTTATCGTAACGACCGATCTGGTTCACACCGCCAACAACTGCCAGCACCTGTCCGGCAAGATCCTGCTTGCTCGGCAGACTCGGCTGGAAGCTCGAGGAAACGGGGCGCTCTTCGGACTTCATCAGCGCATCACCGATACGCACTTCCTGATTGGTGCGATCGAGGTAGATGGTTGCCACATCGTCAGCCACGGACTTCACCGTACCGGCACCGATCTCCAGCAGCATGGTTCCGAGTAGCTCATTGCTCTTCGGATCACGGAAGGTTTCACCTTCGCGGTAGACCCCGTATGCCGGCACATCGGCGGGGAAGCTGCCGCGCGCATAGATTTCCTCACGCGCACCGGCCGCAACGCGATCCTGATCGGTCGCAATCACATAGGGTTGCCCCTTCAGTTCGGCCGGGCTGCTGATCATGCGGCTGTTGCGCAGAAAACTGTGGATCTTGGACAGCGGAATCGGCGGAATGGCGTCATCGATCGGCGTGCGCTTGATGTTCGGCCCCAGCACGATGGTGCGTCCTGCCGACCCGCGCTCGGTCACGGTCAGCCGCGGCTGGCCATCGACATAGACCAGACTCAGCTGGTCACCGGGAAAGATCAGATGCGGATTCTGCACCTGAGGGTTGGCCTGCCAGAGTTCCGGCCAGACCCAGGGATTGGAGAGAAAGCGGCCGGAGATATCCCACAGGGTATCGCCCTTGACGACCGTATATTGCTGCGGATGATCCGCCTTCAGTTTGACCTCTTCGGCCTGTGCAGAAACGCCCGCACAGCAGATCAGTAACGCCCCAAGCAGCGACTTCCTCATCGTATTGGTCCTTGTTGGGCCGATCACGGAGTCCGCCGTGGGCGCCCCGGATGGCAGAAACTAGTGTTTAACGGTTGGCTGGTTATCTGTCATCTTAGCAACAGAAGCAGAAGATGTACTACAGACGCTGACCACCGTCTGATGTCGTCGGGCAGCAGGTCACAAATTACCCCCACCGCAGATACCGGGCATCGCACAACAGCGTTTGAGTTGATGCCGTCAAGCCCATAAAATAAAGCCAATTTTTCGCCAATTATCCGTAGTAGAGCGCCATGGCCAAGCTGGAAATACTCGAATTCCCCGACCCGCGTCTGCGCACCGTTGCCAAGCCGGTCGCTGCAGTCAACGATCAGATCCGCTCGCTCTGCGACGACATGCTCGAAACCATGTATGCCGCGCCGGGTATCGGTCTGGCCGCTACTCAGGTGAACGTGCACGAACGGATCGTGGTAATCGATATCAGCGAGGATCAGTCCGAACCGCTGGTCCTGATCAACCCCGAGATCGAGCCGATCGACGAAACCCGCGAGCAGATGCAGGAAGGCTGCCTGTCCGTGCCCGGCTTCTACGAAGAGGTCGAGCGCTTTGAAAAGGTGCGTCTCAAGGCCCTTGATCGAGAAGGACAGCCCTACGAGCTCGAGTGCGACGGGCTGCTGGCGGTCTGCATTCAGCATGAACTTGATCATCTGAACGGCAAGCTGTTTGTCGATTATCTGTCCGCGCTCAAGCGTGGCCGCATCAAGACCAAGCTGGAAAAACTGCACCGCGCGCAGAAGCGCGCCTGACCACCTTCCTCTTCCAGAAACCACGAGGCCCCTCTGGGCCTCGTGCTGTTTACACTGCCAGGAGCCCACGATGAGCCAACCGCTTCGCATCATCTTTGCCGGTACCCCGGAATTCGCAGCGGCCCACCTGCAGGCGCTGCTGGACAGTCGCCACCAGGTGATTGCCGTCTACACTCAGCCCGATCGCCCGGCCGGTCGCGGACGCAAACTCTGCCCCAGCCCGGTCAAACAGCTGGCACAGCAGCACGATCTGCCGGTCTATCAGCCCAAATCCCTGAAAGGCGAAGCCGAACAGCAGGAACTGGCGGCTCTGGATGCCGATCTGATGGTGGTGGTGGCCTACGGTCTGCTGCTGCCCAAGGCCGTTCTCGATGCCCCGCGGCTGGGCTGCATCAACGTCCACGGCTCCATTCTGCCCCGCTGGCGCGGCGCGGCGCCGATCCAGCGCGCTATTGAAGCGGGCGATGGCGAAAGTGGCGTGACCATCATGCAGATGGATATCGGCCTGGATACCGGCGCGATGCTGCTCAAGGCCACCTGTCCGATCAACGCTGACGATCGCGCCAGTGACCTGCACGATCGCCTGATCGAAGTCGGTTGCCCGGCACTCCGTGAGGCCGTGGAGCAACTGGCGGCGGGCACCCTGCAGGGCGAAGCACAGGATGAGGCCAAGGCCACCTACGCACACAAGATGAGCAAGGATGAAGCTGCGCTTGACTGGAGCGAACCAGCTATCCGACTGGCCAACAAGATCCGCGCCTTCAACCCCTGGCCGGTCTGCTTCTGCAGCCTTGATGGCGAACGGATGCGTATCTGGCAGGCACAGCCGGCCAGCGGGCAGGGCACTGCGGGTGAAATTCTCGCGGCCGACAAGCAGGGGATTGTCGTGGCCTGTGGTGAAGGCGCCCTGCAGCTGACCCAGGTACAGCTTCCGGGTGGCAAGCCGTTGAACGCCAGCCAACTCCTGAACAGCCGCCGCGAGCGTTTTGCGCCCGGCCAACGACTGGACTGATCATGGCCCGCAACCTTCGCAATCTGGCGGCCCGCGTGCTGCTGCAGGTCCGTAACGGACAATCTCTCGCTGCGGTGATGCCTGCCGCACTGGCCGAGGTCGCAGACCGCGACCGCGCGCTGCTGCAACAGCTCTGCTACGGCGCCCTGCGTCTGTATCCACAGCTGGAATGGGTGCTCAGTCAGCTGCTCGACAAGCCCCTCAACGACCAGGAACAGGAGCTGCGCCAGCTGCTGCTGCTGGGACTCTACCAGCTGCATCACACGCGTATTCCGGCCCACGCCGCCATCAGCGAAACCGTCAGCGCGGTGGCCGCCCTCGGAAAGCCCTGGGCGAAAGGGCTGTGCAACGCCATCCTGCGTAGCGCGCAGCGCCGCGCCGATGACCTGAACGCCGCCATCGCGGCAGATGCCAAGGTGGCTGCGGCCCACCCGGCCTGGCTGCGCAAGAAACTGAGCAAGGCCTGGCCCGAGCGCTGGCAGGCGATCTGCGCCGAAAACAATGCGCCGGCACCGATGACCCTGCGTATCAATACCCGGGTGCAGAGCCGCGACACCTATCTGGCTGCGCTGCAGCAGGCCGGCATTGAAGCGACTCCCTGCGCCCACAGTGCAGCCGGCATCACCCTCGACAGCCCCTGCGATGTCAACGCGCTGCCCGGCTTTGCCAGCGGTGCCCTCAGTGTTCAGGACGAAGCCGCACAGCTCTGTGGCGCGCTGCTGGCACCGCAACCGGGTGAACACATTCTGGATGCCTGCGCCGCCCCGGGCGGCAAGACCTGCCACCTGCTCGAGCAGACCGACAACCGCCTGGATCTGCTGGCCCTTGATGCCGATGCCGGCCGCCTGGCGCGGGTTCAGGAAAACCTCGACCGCCTGCATCTCGACGCCCGCTGTGTGGCCGCGGATGCCGGCGCCCTTGAACCCTGGTGGGATGGCAAAGCCTTTGATCGCATTCTGCTCGATGCCCCCTGCAGCGCTACCGGTGTCATTCGTCGCCATCCGGATATCAAGCTGCTGCGCAAATCGAGCGATATCCCGGCACTGGTCGAACTGCAGGGCAGGATTCTGCGTAACCTGTGGCAGACCCTGAAACCGGGTGGCCGCCTGCTGTATGCCACCTGCTCGGTACTGCCCGATGAAAACGCGGGCCAGATCGAGGCCTTTCTTGCCGAAACCGCCGATGCCACGTTGGTGCCGATCGCGGCCGCATGGGGGCTCGACACCGGCTTTGGTCGCCAACTGCTGCCACAGGGCGGCGGACATGACGGCTTTTTCTATGCCCTGCTGCAGAAAGCCGGTTAAGGCCTCCAGGATCAATAACTTGCCCGGACAGGCTGCTAAGCTTGCGGCATTCGGTGTTTAAGGCCCCAAGGGGCGAGAGACGGAACGACGATGAAAATCATTATTCTGGGGGCCGGACAGGTCGGCGGCACCCTGGCGGAAAACCTGGCCAACGAAGAAAACGATATCACCGTCGTGGATATGGACCACTATCGCCTGCGCGATCTGCAGGACCGTATCGATATCCGCACCGTGCACGGCATGGCGTCCTTCCCCACGGTCCTGCGTCAGGCCGGTGCCGATGATGCCGACATGCTGGTAGCGGTGACCAACTCCGACGAGGTCAACATGACCGCCTGTCAGATCGCCTACAGCCTGTTTCGTACGCCGACCAAGATCGCCCGTATCCGTCAGGCGGCCTATTACAACCGCGAAGAACTGTTCAACAACGAAGCCATTCCGGTCGATGTGATCATCTCGCCCGAACAGGTGGTAACCGATTACATCCACCGCCTGATCGAACAGCCCGGCGCCCTGCAGGTGGTCGACTTTGCCGACGGTCTGGTGCAGCTGGTGGCGGTGAAAGCCTATTACGGCGGCCCGCTGGTGGGGCAGGAGCTGCGCTATATGCGCGAGCACATCCCCAATGTGGACACCCGGGTGGCCGCCATTTTCCGCCGCGGCAAGGCGATCATGCCCGAGGGCAACACCCTGATTGAAGCGGACGACGAAGTGTTCCTGATCGCCGCCAAGCAGGATATTCGCCATGTAATGAGCGAACTTCGTCGTCTTGATAGGGACTACAAGCGCATCATCATTGCCGGTGGCGGCAACATCGGCATGCGTTTGGCCGAGACGATCGAGAACAACTACAACCTGAAGGTGATCGATCACAACCTCGAACGCTGCCGCTTCCTGTCACAGCATCTGAACAAGGCGATGGTCTTCCACGGCAACGCCTCCGATCAGGAACTGCTGCTGTCGGAAAACATCGAGGACACCGATGTGTTCTGCGCCCTGACCAACGACGACGAAGCCAACGTGATGTCGGCGATGCTGGCCAAGCGCCTCGGCGCGCGCAAGGTGATGGCGCTGATCAACAACCCCGCCTATGTCGATCTGGTGCAGGGCGGCGAGATCGATATCGCCATCAGCCCGCAGCTCTCCACCACCGGCAGCCTGCTGCGCCACGTACGCCGCGGCGATATCGTCAACGTCTACAGCCTGCGCCGCGGTGCGGCCGAGGCCATCGAGGCGATCGCCCACGGTGATGCGATGAGTTCGAAGGTGGTCGGTCGCAGCATCAGCCAGATCGATCTGCCGCCGGGCTGTACCATCAGTGCCATCGTCCGTGACGGCAAGGCGATCATCGCCCACGATCAGATCCAGATCGAATCCGACGACCATATCGTCCTCTTCCTGACCGACAAACGTCGTATTCACGAAGTGGAAAAACTGTT
>CAYWUD010000031.1:0-6622 GCA_964461355.1 uncultured Pseudomonadales bacterium
TTACAAAACCAACAATCTCACAAAGAAAAAAAAAAAAATGAGACAGGAACATAAATAAATTTGACCCCCAAACTTCTTTAAACTCCCTCCTCCTCAAAACGCGGCAAAGAAACTCAATAACATTTCAACCTCAGATAAAAAAAAACTATTTTGCCCATAGAAGATTCTGATTCGCTTCAAAAGTTGCCTTTCCCGTAAGCTTCCTTTAGATTCTCAAAACCTTATTGAGAATCATTCTCTATTGGAATTCCCACACCACACTCCATGCACGACCCGGCGCCTCTGTCATCCAGACGTCGGTGCGCCCGAGCTGCGACCTGCACAAACCGGTCCTGCATCCATCGGACGCTGTTGAACTTAATCCAGTACGTAAACGGGGACTGATTACCTTCAACCATGAGTTGATCACTTCTGCATCAGGCAGATAAAGGACAGACACCATGTTCAGCACGCTTGCTCAACAACCCTGGGTCCAGACGCTGACCCAACGCGCCTACCACCGCATGGCCCTGCCGGCCGTGCTGCTGGTCCTGTTGTGTACGGCCGATACGCGACCGTTGGTGGTGCAGGTGATGTCCGATGCTTTCTGGCAGGTCACGACCTATGTGGCCGCAACCCTGATGTTGTTTCACGGTCTCTCGGGCCTGCTCGACAAACAGCAGCGCTTCGGCAGCTGGTTGCAGGCGCACCCCCGTGCCCAGATTCTGTTTGCCGCCGCGATGGGCGCCCTGCCGGGCTGCGGCGGCGCCATTGTGGTGGTGACCCAGTATGTACGGGGCCAGCTCAGCTTTGGCGGCGTGGTCGCGGTGCTGACCGCCACCATGGGTGATGCCGCCTTCCTGCTGCTCGCGGCCGAGCCGTCGACCGGCCTGCTGCTGATCGCCATCAGCATGGTGGTCGGGGTGATTTCGGGTCTGGCCATTGATGCGCTGCACGGGCGTGACTGGCTGCGTCCGGCGCTGAATCCGAGCCTTGATCCTCAGGATCGTCCGGCCCAGCAGCGTGCCAGTTCGCGCAGCATCAGCCTGCAGGGGCAGTTCTGGAAATGGGCTCTGCTGCCGACCGTCGCAGTCGCGCTGCTGTTCTCGCTGCAGCAGGACCCGAACCAGTGGCTGGGGCTCGCCGAGGGCCGTATCGAGCTGATCGGCGCCCTCTGTCTGCTGGCGATGCTGCTGCTGTGGGCCTGCAGCCGCGAGGTGAACAGCTATGAAATGGCGGTGTCCGAAGACCCGAAACTCAAGCAGGAACACCTGCTGCAGAAAGTGGCGCTCGATACCCACTTTGTCACCGCCTGGGTGGTGGCCGCCTTCCTTGCCTTCGAACTCACCGTCCACCTGACCGGCTGGGATCTGGCGGTTCTGTTCGGCAACTGGCTGATCATGCTGCCGCTGATGGGCGTGCTGATCGGTCTGCTGCCCGGCTGCGGCCCGCAGATTCTGGTCACCAGCATGTACATCAGCGGCGCCATTCCGTTTTCGGCGCAGCTCGGCAATGCCATCAGCAACGACGGCGACGCGCTGTTCCCGGCCATCGCCATGGCTCCGCGGGCCGCCCTGATGGCGACGCTGTATTCGGCCATCCCGGCGCTGATCGTGGCCTATGGTGTGTACGCCTTCTTCGAGTAGGCAGACGCTGACTCAGACAAAAAAAGCCCGCAGCTGCGGGCTTTTTTGCGTCTTCGCGCCAGCCTACAGCCAGGGGGCGATCAACCGCCGTGCGGCCTGCCCGTGCTCGGCCTGCAGGCGCTCGAGATCGATCCCCTCCGGCTGGCCGCCACGCACCTTCCACTGACCGGCCACCAGCACGCCCTCGGCGCGCTGGGCGCCACAGAGCAGCAGCGCTGCCAGAGGGTCACCGGCACCGGAAAAGCGCAGCTCATCGAGCTTGAACAGGGCGATATCGGCCTGGGCACCGGGCTCCAGTACACCAATATCCGAACGGCCCAGACAGGCCGCCGAGCCGCGGGTGGCCCAGCGCAGCACATCCAGATGGCTGACCTCGTCGGCCTGATAGCGCAGGCGCTGGATCAGCAGCGCCTGACGCAGCTCCTGAATCATGTTGGAGCCGTCGTTGGAGGCCGAACCGTCTACCGCAATGCCGACGGCGGCACCGGCCTGCTCCAGTTCGCGGCCACGGGCAATACCCGAGGCCAGCAGCATGTTGGAGCTCGGGCAATGGGCCACCCCGGCGCCGGCCAGGCCGATGCGGCGCACTTCATCGTCGTTGAAGTGAATGCCGTGGGCATACCAGACATCCGGCCCCAGCCAGCCCAGTGACTCCATGTAATCGAGCGGCCGCAGGCCGGCAAATTCGAGGCAGAAGCGGTTTTCATCCTCGGTTTCGGCCAGATGCGTATGCAGGCGCACCCCTTCACGCCGCGCCAGGCGCGCACTGGCCTGCATCAGCTCGGCACTGACCGAAAACGGTGAGCAGGGTGCCAGCGCAATCTGCACCATGGCGCCCTCCTGCCGCTGATGCCAGCGGCTGATCAGCCGCTCGCTGTCGGCCATGATGGTATCTTCATCCTGCACCACCGACTGCGGCGGCAGGCCGCCCTGTTCCTGACCGAGACTCATCGAACCGCGGGTCAGGGTGACACGCATCCCCAGCGCCTCGGCCTGTTCGGCCTGGATATCGATCGCATCGGTCAGTGTCTGCGGGAACAGGTAGTGGTGATCGGCGGCGGTGGTACAGCCCGACAGCAGCAGCTCGACCAGAGCCAGCCGTGACGAGAGGGCATGCTGCTCGGGCGTAAGGCCGGCCCAGACCGGATACAGGGTCTGCAGCCAGGGAAACAGGCGCTTGTTCAGGGCCGGCGGAAAGGCCCGGGTCAGGGTCTGATAAAAATGGTGGTGGGTATTGATCAGGCCCGGGATCAGCACCTGATCGCGCACCGAAACCGTCTCGTCCACCGGGCAGCTCGGCTGCTCGCCCAGCGGCACCAGTTCGACCACCTTGCTGCCTTCGATCACCAGACCGCCGCGCGCGTCGCGATCGGTACCGGTATAGATTGCCAGCGGCTCCTTGAGCCAGATACGTCCTGTCATCCTCACGCCCCCCGCGTGTTGTGCAAAACATCATCTAGACACATGCCGGCGGCATTGGCCACCGCCCACAGAGATCTTTTACAAAGCGCAGCGCCGTCTACAAAAAGACATCATTTTTTTTCATCACTTTCACGGTAATTTCGGCTACTTTGTTTAAAGCGCTACGAACCTTGGTAAAACCCCTTATTCGTATAGGGGCTAATCACAGATCAGCAGCACGACACAAGTCCGAGCGCTGATGGAACTTTGATCTGCAGCAAGAGAGTCAGCATTACTTGCATAACCGCTAAATGAAGCATTCTGTAATTTTGCTCGCCCCCCTGCCTGAGATCTCGCGCCACCCTTGCCGATCGACAAAACGAATAAAAGCCACGATCGGCAGGTCCAATATCAGAGAAGTACAGGAACCGGCCTGGCCGGGTAGTTGGAAATAAAGGAAGGTGTACCTTGATCAGATTCTTGCTTAATAGAACACCGGTCGAGATCAGCTCACTCGCACCCGATATGACTGTTCTGGATTATCTGCGCAACGAAGCGCACAAACCCGGAACCAAGGAAGGCTGTGCCTCCGGCGATTGCGGTGCCTGCACCATCGTGGTGGGCGAACTCGAAGGCACTCCGGGGCAGCGCCGCCTGCGCTACCGCACCCTGAACAGCTGCATTACCTTCCTGCCCAGCCTGCACGGCAAACAGCTCCTGACCGTAGAGGATCTGGCCACCGACGACGCCCTGCACCCGGTGCAGCAGGCGCTGGTGGACTGGCACGGTTCCCAGTGCGGCTACTGCACACCCGGTTTCGTGATGTCGATGTTTGCCCTCTACCACACCGAGGGCACCTACAGCCGGACCGATCTGGATCAGGCGCTGGCCGGCAACCTGTGCCGCTGCACCGGCTATCGGCCGATTGTCGATGCCGGCATGCAGTTTGCCGAGCAGGAGCGCAAGGATCAGTTCCATCGGGCGGAAGCCGAGATCATCGCCGCTCTGGAAGGGTTACAGCAGCAATCGGGCGACTGCGCCGAGCTGCACGGCGACGGCAAATCCTGGTGGGCGCCGACCCGGCTTGATCAGCTGTGCGAGCTGTACAGCGCACACCCCGATGCGCGTCTGGTCGCCGGCAGTACCGATCTCGGTCTTGAAGTCAGCCAGATGTTCAAGTCGCTGCCCAAGCTCCTGTGCACCGCCGCGGTCACCGAACTGCAGCAGATCGAACTGAGCAACAACGAGCTCAATGTCGGTGCCGCAGTCACCTACACCGACCTCAATAGCGTGCTGGAAGCACAGATTCCCGAGTTCGCCTATCTGGTCAACCGCATCGGCGCCACGCCGATCCGCAACCAGGGCACGCTGGGCGGCAACGTGGCCAACGCCTCACCGATCGGCGACACCCCGCCGGTGCTGCTGGCGCTGGATGCCGAAGCCACCCTGCGTCAGGGCCAGACACGCCGGCGCCTGCCGCTGCGCGAGTTCTTCCTCGACTACCGCAAGACCGCCCTGCAGCCGAGCGAACTGCTCGAAACCGTGCATATCCCGCTGCAGCACGCCGAAGCACTGAAGGTCTACAAGGTATCCAAGCGCATCGACGACGACATCTCCGCCGTGCTGGCGGCGATCGTCATCGAAACCGACGGCAGCACCATCAGCCGCTGCCGTCTGGCCTACGGCGGTATGGCCGCCATACCCAAGCGCGCCGAACAGACCGAGCAGTTCCTGCTGGGCAAACCCTTTAATGCCGAAACCATGCGCGCCGCCAAGGACGTACTGGCCGCTGAATTCACTCCGCTGACCGATGTCCGCGCCTCGGCCGGCTACCGGACCCAGGTCGCCGGCAACCTGCTGGAGCGTTACTTCCTCGAACAGACTCAGGGGGTCACACTGCGCGTCGATCAGGAAGAACAGCATCAGGGAGGGTACTACCATGCGTAAGCAGCTTTATCGCGACCAGTTCGAACAGGTCAGCCAGGGTCATACCCATCATCCGAAACCGCATGAAAGTGCCCACCTGCATGTCACCGGCGAAGCACTGTACGTCGACGACCGCCCCGAACTGACCCGCCAGGGACATCTGGCACTGGGGCTGAGCCCCCATGCCCACGCCCGCATCACGGCGATGAACTTCGACAAGGTGCTGGCCGCACCCGGGGTCATCGATGTACTGACCTATGCCGATATCCCCGGTGACGGTGACATCGGCGCCGTGTTCGCCGGCGATCCGCTGATGGCGATCGACACCGTGGAGTATGCCGGTCAGGTGGTGTTTGCCGTGGTGGCCGAAAGCATCCGCGCGGCCAAGAAAGCCGTGCCGCTGGCCGAAATCACCTATGAGCCGCTGCCGCCTGCGCTCGATTTTCGCAAGGGGATAGCCGAACAGGATTATCTGCGCCCGGATCACATCATCAATCGCGGTGATCCGGACAGCGCCATTGCCGCCGCCCCGTACCAGATGAAGGGCGAGATCTTCAACAACGGTCAGGAACACTTCTACCTTGAAGGCCAGGTCGCCAGCGTCGTGCCCAGCGAAGACGGCCTCTACCATGTCTACGTCTCAAGCCAGAACCCGTCCGAAGTGCAGCGGTTTGTCGCCAAAGTACTGGGGCTGCCGCTGAACAAGGTGGTCGCCGATGTCCGCCGCATGGGCGGTGGCTTTGGCGGCAAGGAAACCAACGCCTTTATTCCGGCCTGCCTGTCCGCCGTGGCGGCCTACAAGCTCGACCGTCCGATCAAGTGCCGTATTCCGCGCCAGGACGATATGCTGCTGACCGGCAAACGCCACCCGTTCCTCAGCCAGTATGAAATCGGCTTCGATGAAGACGGTCGCCTGCTCGGCGTCAAGGCCGATATCTCCGCCGAGGGCGGCTATTCCACGGATATGACCGAGGCGATTGTCGACCGCGCCCTGCTGCACGCCGATAACGCCTACTACTACGACACCGCGCATATTGCCGGCCACCATATCCGCACCAACCGAGCCTCAAACACCGCCTTCCGCGGCTTTGGCGGCCCGCAGGGGATCCTGATGGCCGAGCAGATCCAGGACGAGATTGCCCGGCATCTGGGCCTTGATCCGCTGGAGGTGCGCAAGCGCAACTTCTATCAGCTCGATACCCGTAATGAAGCGCCCTACGGCCAGAAAGTCGAGCACAACGTGCTGGCCGAACTGATCGCGCGTCTGGAACAGAGCTCCGACTACGCCAAGCGCCGCGAAGAGATCACCGCCTTCAACCAGACCAGTCCGATCATGAAGAAGGGTCTGGCACTGACGCCGCTAAAATTCGGCATCTCCTTTACCGTACCGTTCCTGAACCAGGCGGGCGCCCTGCTGGTGGTCTATACCGACGGCACCATGCTGATCAACCACGGCGGCACCGAGATGGGCCAGGGGCTCTACACCAAGGTGGCCCAGATCGTGGCCGAAACCCTGGGGGTAGGCATCGACAAGGTACAGGTCACCAGCACCCGTACCGACAAGGTACCGAACACCTCGCCGACCGCAGCTTCGAGCGGCGCCGACCTCAACGGTCAGGCCGCCCACGATGCCGCGCGTACCATTCGCCAGCGCCTGCTCGACTTTGCCT
>CAYWUD010000031.1:6632-13241 GCA_964461355.1 uncultured Pseudomonadales bacterium
AAAGATGATCAAGTGCTCGTAGGCAGTCAGCGCTTCACCTTTGCCGACTTCGTCAGCCAGGCCTACATGGCGCGCATCCCGCTTTCGGCAACCGGCTATTATCAGACCCCCAAAGTAGGTTATGATCGCACCAAAGGTCATGGGCACCCGTTCTTCTACTACGTCTACGGCGCAGCCGTATCCGAAGTGGTTATCGATACCCTTACCGGGGAGTTCAAGCTGTTACGCGCCGACATCCTGCACGATGTAGGCCGCTCCCTGAACCAGGCAATCGATATCGGCCAGATTGAAGGCGCCTTTATCCAGGGGACCGGCTGGCTGACCAGCGAAGAACTGGTGTGGGACGATCAGGGCCGTCTGCTCAGCAATGGGCCTGCTACCTACAAAATACCGACCATTGCGGATATTCCGCCGGTATTCAATGTAGAGCTGATGCCGCACGCCAACCCCGAGGAGACCATCTATCACTCCAAGGCGGTCGGCGAGCCACCCTTTATGCTGGCCATTTCGGTATGGAGCGCAATTCGCGATGCAATTGCCAGCCTGGCTGATTACCAGGTCAACCCCGTTGTCGGGGCTCCAGCGACACCCGAGGCGATCCTGACCGCAGTAAACAAGATTCGCGAGCGGCACTAATGCCGCTCAGGGCAGGTGATTTGTGAAGGATTGGATCGAAGCATTGCAACAGGTGCGTCAGCGCGGCGAATCCGCCGTGCTGGTGACCGTTGTCGGTGTTGCCGGCTCTACCCCGCGTAACGCGGGCACCAAGATGCTGGTAACCGCAGAGCATACCTTTGATACCATCGGTGGTGGCCATCTGGAATATCTGGCTACCAATATGGCGCGTGAAATGCTGACCGACGGGGAATCCGACCCCAAGATGGAGCACTTCCCGCTGGGTCCACGTCTGGGTCAATGTTGTGGAGGGTCCGCTACGGTTCTGCTTGAACCGCTCGCGGGCTGCGACTTTCAAATCGCCGTCTTTGGCGCCGGACACGTCGGCCAGCACCTGATTCCGGTGCTGGCGGGCCTGCCCTGCCAGATTCGCTGGATCGACAACCGTCCGGAAATCTATCCGGAGGCCGAATCACCGGCCAACGTGATGCGTATTCCGACCGATGACCCGGTGGCCGAGCTCGAGGATCTGCCGGCAAACAGCTGGATCATTATCCTCACTCACAACCACCAGCTCGACTTCGAACTCTGTGAAGCGGCACTCAAGCGCGACGACTTCGCCTATCTGGGCCTGATTGGCTCCGATACCAAGGCGCGTCGTTTCTGTCAGCGTCTGGCACACCGTGAATTCAGCGACGATCTGATCGCCAAGATGCGTTGCCCGATGGGGCTACCGGAAGTCGGCGGCAAGCGCCCGATGGAAGTCGCCATCTCGGTGGCCGGCGAACTGGTGGCGCTGAAAAACGGTTCCATTCAGGACAACAAGAAAAAGCGTCAGGGTCTGCGCTGGAAAGAGCTGCAGGAACTGCTCGGCAGCGATGCCGAAGCGGCAGAAACCGCGGCCCCGGCCGAAGACAGCCCGCAGCAATAAAGCTGTCCTTGCATAAAAAAAGCCGGGCATCATCCCGGCTTTTTTTATGGGCCCCATCAGGGTTTTCCACAATGGCAGGGCAGGCAGCGCCTTGGCACTCTGCTCCGTCCCATAGCCCAGACCAAGAGCGCCCTCAGATGCTTGAATTGCTGCAGGAACCCAGCTTGTTTCAGACCGCCTGTTCCGGTGTACAGGTCGCCCTGTCCGTGATCATCATGGCCGCCCTGGCAGCGCTGAATCTGACCTGAGCCAAGAGCGCCCATAAAAAAACCGGACTGCCCCAAGCGTCCGGTTTTTCTGTACCTGCAAAAAAGACAGACAATAAAAAAGGCAGCTCATTGAGCTGCCTTTAAAATATGGTGGTGGGGGGTGGATTCGAACCACCGAAGCTTTCGCGTCAGATTTACAGTCTGATCCCTTTGGCCACTCGGGAACCCCACCTTGGCCAATCCAGGCAAGCCGCTGGGCTCTGCTCTGGAAGCGGCGCCTATTCTCTTTATTTACCCCGGTGCTGTCAACTCCGAAGGGCAGAAAAGCCGTTAACTGGCCGGCAGTACCCGGCAGAAGATCGACTTCAGGTATTCGGTCTCGACGATTGCCGGCTGCACCGGATGATCCGGCCCCTGATGGTGCTGCTCGAGGACCATCACCTGACGATCCAGATGACGCCCGGTCTTGCCGAGAATATCGATCAGGGACGCACGCTGCAGGTGCATGGAGCAGGAGCCCGATACCAGCAGACCGTCCTTGTTCAAAAGACGCATGGCCAGCTCGTTGGCACGACGGTAGGCACGCTCGCCATTGGGGATATCCTTGCGGCGCTTGATAAAGGCCGGCGGGTCGAGAATGATCAGATCGAAGCGCTCGCCCTGCTCCTTGAGCATCTTCAGCGCATCGAAGGCATCGCCTTCCAGCGTCGCCACACGATCGGCCACGTTATTGAGCGCCGCATTGCGATGTACGTAATCGAGCGCCGTGGCGGAACTGTCGACACAGAGCACCTCGCTGGCGCCGAACGCCGCAGCCTGAACCCCCCAGCCACCAACATAGCTGAAGAGATCGAGCACCCGCTTGCCCTTTACGTAATCGGTCAGGCGCGCACGGGCGATACGGTGATCGTAGAACCAGCCGGTCTTCTGCCCGGTCTGTACCGGCGCCAGGAAGCGCACACCGTTTTCTTCCAGTTCGAGTTCGTCCGGCACCTCACCGTGCACGACCTCGATATACTCATCCAGCCCTTCGAGTTTGCGCGGTCCGCCGTTGTTACGCAGCAGAATGCCCTTCGGCGCCAGCACCTCGACCAGAGCCGTCACCACCGCATCACGCACCCGCTCGATACCGGCCGTAGTGATCTGCGCCACCAGATAGTCGCCAAAACGATCGACCACCAGACCCGGCAAGCCGTCGCTTTCACCGAACAGCAGGCGGTAATAGGGCTTGGCAAACAGCTGCTCACGCAGGCTCAGAGCCACCTGCACGCGATGCTTGATCAGGGACTTGTCCAGCACCTTGCTGGCATCACGACCGACCAGACGGGCACAGATCAGGGTGTTCGGGTTGACGTAACCGATACCCAGCGCCTTGCCGGCAGCACTTTCGATAATGACCGGATCGCCGGGCGCAAATGCCTTCAACGGCGTCGCCTGGGTATCCACCTCGTTGCTGTAGATCCACAAGTGGCCACCCCGCAGACGGCGATCGGCATTCTTTTTCAGTTTCAATACAGCAGCAGTCATTCTGGCGCGGCCTTTGGTCGATTACGAAGGGAGAGCGATTATAGCGAAGCCCCGGAGCGGAACCAGCGCCTTTACCGAGAAAGGTGCCAGCCATGCCGCGGCGGCCTAAAGATAGCGTAGAAAAGGCCGATCCGGCGGACAGAGCCTGAATCCGGCAAGCTCGTCGCCGCGCACCCACTGATAACGGTCATGATCGAGCAGACGGATAGCGCCACCCAGCCAGCGCACCCGATAACAGTGCAGACGCAGCGTACGCTCGGCCTGCTGCTCTTCGCTCGTGGCCACCCAGGAACCGACACACACCTCGATCCCCAGCTCCTCCTTCAGCTCGCGCTGCAGAGCCTGCTCGGGCGCCTCACCCGGCTCGATCTTGCCACCGGGAAACTCCCAGTAACCGGCCATCGGCTTGTGCGGCGCACGCCGCGCAATAAAAAAGCGCCCCTCGTGTTCGAGCAGCGCACAGGTTACCTCGATGATCACAACAGCAGTTCCTCAGCCGGACACTAGTCAGTCAGCCCCTCTTCATACAGGGCAAAAAGCCCGCGCAGGACCAGCTCCGAATAGCTGACCACACCGAGCACGCGATCGCCTTCGATGACCGGCGCCACCGAAAGGCCGAAGCGATTGAACAGGCGCGCACAATAGCGGACATCCAGCTCCGGAGCCACCGCGATCACCGGCTTGGACATGATCTCGTAGACATTCATACGCTCCGGCGCCCGATCCTTGGCCAGCACCCGCTTGGCGATATCGGACAGCAGCACCAGACCGTAGGCATCATGCTCATGGCGTTTCTTCACCATGATCACTTCGGCACCACAGTCACGCATCAGCACCAGTGCTTCCTTTACCGTGGTCAGGCCGTCCACCAGAATAAACTGGTCGCGCATCACGTCCCGCGCCTGAATTACCCCTTTCATAACTGGTCCTCCAGCTGATCGGTCAGCTCCTTGATCTGATGGCGCACACCCAGCGCATCTTCGACATCGATCTGAAAGGCAATGCCGGTGCCCGGCCGCTGATCGAATTCGCCGGCATGCGCCAGACGCTCGAGGATATGCCGCGCCCGGTGCTCCTCGACCAGCATCAGCAGGACATCACGCTGGGTATCGAGGGTCAGCCCCAAAAAGGTGCGCACCTGCCTGACCCCTTCACCACGGGCATTGGAGATCACCGTCGAACCGGTAGCCCCGGCCTCACGTGCAGCGGCGAGCACCGCATCGGTCTTGTCGTCATCGACAAACACCACAATCATCTTGAAATGCATCATCAGCCCCCTTCGTGTCGATCGTCCGGCCGGCCACGGCGCCCCCACCAAGTAGACAGTTGAGCGTAGGCCATCACCGAAATGATCGGGAACAGACTGGCAAAGGCGATCAGGCCAAAGCCATCCACCAGCGGATTACGTCCGGGCACGGCCTCGGCCAGCCCCAGCCCCAGCGCGGTAACCAACGGCACCGTCACCGTCGAGGTCGTCACGCCGCCGGCATCATAGGCCAGCGGAATAATCATCTTCGGCGCCCTGGTGGTCTGCAGGATCACCACCAGATACCCGGCCACGATGTAATAGTGCAGCGGATCACCCACCACAATGCGGTAGGTGCCCAGCGCGATACCCACCGCCACCCCGAGGGCCACGGCAATCCGCGGCCCCAGCGCATGGATCGCGCCACCCGAGACTTCACGCGCCTTCAACGCCACCGCAATCAGCGACGGTTCGGCCACCGTGGTACTGAAACCGATCAGAAAAGCAAACAGATAGATCCACGCATACGCCTGCCATGCCCCCGCCAGCACCGGATCGACAGACAGAAACCCGGGATCGGCCAACTGCGCGGCCATCGCGCGCCCCAAGGGAAACAGGCACCATTCCAGCCCCAGCAGAAACAGCGCCAGCCCGAGCAGCACCCAGAAAAAACCCAGCACCAGACGCAGCGGATTGGCCAGCGGACGGCGCAACACCAGACACTGAAAACCGAGGATAATCAGGATGATCGGTGCAACATCGCGCAGGGTCTGCCACAGCACCCCGCCAAACTGCTGCCAACCGCTCATTGGGTCAGTACCCCGAAGATCATCACGAAAATCATCGGCGTCAGTGAAGCGAAGGCGATCAGACCAAAACCGTCCACCATCGGATTACGCCCCTTGATCGAAGACGCCAGCCCCACGCCCAGCGCAGTGACCAGAGGCACCGTGAGGGTTGATGTGGTCACACCGCCCGAGTCATAGGCAATACCGATGATCTCCTGCGGCGCCACCAGCGTCATCAGCACGACCAGCAGGTAGCCGCCGATAATGAAGTACTGGATCGGCCAGCCCTTCAGAATTCTCAGCACCCCCAGAAAGATCGCCAGACCGACCGAAACCGCAACACACAGGCGCAGCGCCAGCGCGTAGGCCTGCTGCTGCGCCTGATCGGCAGGAATCACTCCGGCATCGGCCGCCAGCGCGGCCGCCTCGCCCGCCACCGCTATCAGGGCCGGCTCTGCGATGGTGGTACCAAACCCCAGACAGAAGGAAAACAGCAGCAACCAGAACAGGCTGCCCTTGCGGGCAAACGCGTGGGCCATCGCCTCGCCCAGCGGAAAAAGCCCCTGCTCCAGGCCATAGACAAAGAAGGTCAGACCGGCGACAACACAGAGCAGGCCAAGCAGCAGGCGCCCCAGCTCGGGCATCGGCTGCTGCAGCACCGCCAGCTGAAAGAACAGAATCACCAGAAGAATCGGAGCCAGATCCCGAGCACTGCCGAGCATCGCCCGGGCCAGACGTTGTAGCAGTTCGTACACAGCCATCCCCTGCCTTGCGCTACTAGCCTGAGCTTAGCAATAGCCAGCAATCGTCACCGACAGGAAGCAGCACCGCCGCAGACTGCACGCATCTGGCATGCAGGGCAGAGCCGCCCAAACGCAAAAAGCGGAAGGCCAGTGCAGCAAAAGAAGCCGAAAGCGCCTGAGCGCGAAGACGACCTGCCGGTGGTCGAGCGTCCGCAAGAGAAGCGGGACGCTGACTCGCCGTCTCAGCCTGTCCGGAGGTTGGGGTGAGACTCAAGGTAGGCACCGTCGCCACACCGGCCGACGTGGCACGAAAGACCGCAGGCGCTGTCCGGGATGCCTTTATCAAGGCTGCCAAGCTGGACGAGATTGTCGAGGTGAACGGAAAGTTTGAGGTGCGCTCCAAGAGCGGCTCTCGCTCCTTCGGAACCTTTGAAACTCGCGAGCAAGCTGAGCAACGACTTGCGCAGGTCGAGAGCTTCTCGAGTGACTCAGTGACCCAACAAGTGAATAGGGGACCTGAACATTTGGCTCCTGTCAAGCGGGTCGACTA